>JBEPYX010000137.1:0-5378 GCA_041641155.1 Thermoflexus sp. | reverse complement strand
TCTTGGGCCTGGCCGAAGACCCGGTCGCCGTAGCAGGGGAGGATCACCTGGCATTCATCCGTCTTCATCGTGGTGATCACCGCGTCGGCGCAGTCGATGCGGCCGGAGAAGGAGGAGGTCAGCCGGCCGCCGGTCTTCCACAGGCGGGCGACCACCAGACGCATCACCTGGGCGGAGTTGCCGTAGATAAGGACGACGTGGGGCTCAAAGGTGGTGCGGTGGAGGGGGGCGGCGACGACGCCTTCCCACTGGCCGTGCTCCCATTTATCCACCTGGGCCTCGCTCACCGCCCCTGCGGCCGGGGTCTCCGTATACATCCCGGCGCAGGTCATGCCGTTGAGGTAGTAATCCAGCATCGGGGCGAAGCCCCACACCACCTTCGCGAGGGGACAGGAGAGATCCTCCCCTCGCATCCCGATGACCCACCCGTAATGGCGGGCGATGGCGAAGCCCTGACAGATGGCGATCTGCTGTCCGAAATCCCGTTTGGGGAAACGAGTTTTCTCCGGCCAGGGCTCCCCTGGGGCGATCATGCGGATCGCCACCGGGAAGGTCGCCGGGCGGACGTGGACCTGAAGGGCTTCCTGTAGGCGTTGAAGCCTATCCGGCATCCCGGCCTCCTGGGAGGAATCGGGAAATCCCCGTCATCGACGATCGGACGACCGTCCGATCGTTTCGGATCCCGTGAAGCGGAGGCCTTGCATTCCATTACCTCAACCTAATTTTAATCAGGGGATCCCTCCATGACAAGGGTCACGACAAGGGTCACCGCTCCCCCGACAGGGCCTTGGCCCCGTCGGAGGCCTTCCGCCGTTCGGGGATCCCCCGGATCCATTCGCCGGGAGGCCTGCGCGCACTTCCGGTCGCAACGGCCTCCTTCGCCCGGCCCCCGGGTGGGGGCCAGGCGGTGCGTTTGAAAGGCTCCCGGACCTGTTGCACAATACCCCTCCGGACGGCCATCGCCGTCGGGACCTGATGGAGCATCCTTTCGCCTGCGGAGGCGCGCATGGGGATCCTGGACGGGAAGATCGCCCTGATCTTCGGGGTGGCGAACGATCACTCCATCGCTTGGGGCATCGCCAAGGCGATGCACGCGGAAGGAGCCACCCTGGCCTTTTCCTATGCGGGCCCCGCCCTAGAGCGGCGGGTTCGCCCCCTCGCGGAGAGCGTGGGGGCCACGTTCATTGAGCCCTGCGATCTGAGCGACGACGCCCAGATCGCGGCGCTTTTCGAGAAATACCGGCAGGCCTACGACCGGCTGGACATCCTGGTCCACGCGGTGGCTTTCGCCCGGCGGGAGGAGCTGAGCGGCCCCTACTACCTCACCTCGCGGGAGGGCTTCCGGGTCGCTATGGATGTCAGCGTGTACTCCTTCACCGCCCTGGCGCGCGAGGCGGCGCCGCTCATGAAAAACGGCGGGGCCCTGCTCACCATGACCTACTACGGGTCGGAGAAGGTGGTCCCGCACTACAACGTGATGGGGGTCGCCAAGGCCGCCCTCGAGGCCTCGGTCCGCTACCTCGCCTACGACCTGGGCCCCCGGGGCATCCGGGTCAACGCCATCTCCGCCGGCCCGATCCGCACGCTGGCGGCCACGGGCATCCCGGGGTTCCGCTCCCTTTACAGCTTGTTCCGGGAGATCGTCCCGCTGCGCCGCAACGTGACCATCGAGGACGTGGGGGCGCTGGCCGCCTGGCTGTGCAGCGACCGCGCCGCGGCCATCACCGGCGAGATCATCTTCGTGGACGCCGGTTACCACATCCTGGGGGTCACAGAGCGGCTGGTCGAGGAAAGCGCCGCCGCGCCCGCGGAGCGGCCTGCCTGAGGGCGCGCGCGTTTCGTAGATCCATATTCGTAGATCCATAGAGGAACCGATCGGCGGAGGAGGGGAAGATGGGGTTCTGGAAGCGCCGCCGGGCGGACGAAGCGTCGGAGACGTGGACGCCGGAGGCGGGACGCCAGCCGCTGTGGGAGCGGGCGCTGGGCCGCCTCCAGCCGACCCTGCCCCCGGATTCCCCCTCATGGGTCCTGAACGAGACGTTCGATCTGCCCAACCGTATGGTCTGGTTCGATGTGGTGATGCGGGTCGGCCCGCGATGGGTGAGGCGGCGCTATCGCTACGATGGCGAGGTGGATGTGCTCTATTTCAGCGGGGAGGTCCCGTTCCGCGAGACGGACTTAGATCGGCTCCCGCCGGAGCGCATGGTCTGGCCCTCCCATCCCCTCGCCCGGCTGCTGGCGCGCGCTGGCTCCGACCCCGCCGCGGGATGAGCGATCGGCGCCGGGGGTTGCTGGATCGAACGGCTCAGATTATAATAAATCCCGACGGGACGTGGCGCAGCCAGGTTAGCGCACTGCAATGGGGTTGCAGGGGTCGGCGGTTCAAATCCGCCCGTCCCGACACGTCGGGGGTGGCCCGCAGCCGCCCCCGATGTGTGTTTCTATGGGCGGGCTCGCGCGGCCCGAGCGGGGAAGGGGCGCGGGGTCCGAGGCCCGGCAGGTGGGGTAGGGATGGACGGGAAACCCGCAAGGCTCTCCAAGGGGCTTTATGGGCGTGCCGCCCTGCTTGTGGCGCTCTGGGTCGGCGGCCTCCTCGCCCTTCCCCATCTGTGGCCGCTCGTGGCGGACCGGGAACGGATCGATGCCTGGCTGGCGGCGAACCGCATCGCAGGCGCCCTCGCCCTGGTGGCGTTGAACGCCCTCCAGGTGGTCATCGCCCCGCTCCCCGGGGCGGTGTTGGGGTGGATCAGCGGATACTGGTTCGGGCCGTGGTGGGGCTCGCTCCTGACGTGGGTGGGGGTGAGTTGGGGCAACGCCCTTGGGATGGCGCTGGCCCGCGCGTTGGGCCGGCCCTTGCTGATCGCCCTCCTCCCGCCGGGGCGCCTGGCCCGGATGGATCGCCTGCTCCGCCGCTACGGGCTGGCTGCGGTGTGGGTGGTCTTCCTCTTGCCGTTGACGCCGGATGATCTCCTCTCGTGGGCGATCGGGCTCTCGTCGCTCCCGCTGCTCCCGGCCTTCGGGGTGAGCGCGCTCGCCCGTCTGGTCCACGTGCTGATCGCCAACGCCATCGGGGCCTACCTGCGCTCGGGGGAGCAGGTGTGGCTGGGGATGGCGGCCCTGCTCAGCGTCGGCGCCCTCCTGCTGGCCTGGCAGATCGCCCGCGCGGCACGTCTCTCCCCGGCGGAGCTCCTGGAGGAGTGAGGGGCGTGGAGCGTGCTTGATCCACTTGATCTGGATAAAGAAGGGGCCCACCGCTCCCGTTGCCTTTTTTGGAGGAAGAAGCCGGCGGGGCCTGAGCCGTTCCCGCAGCCGGTGGGGGTATAATCTCCGGTGGAAGCCTTCGGAAGGAGCTTTCCCATGCGTCCCAAGATCACGATCGTCGGTGCGGGGAACGTGGGCGCCACAGCCGCCCACTGGCTGGCCGAGCGGGAGCTGGGCGACATCGTCCTGGTGGATATCCCCCAGACCGAGGGCATGCCCAAGGGGAAGGCCCTCGACCTCATGCAGGCCGGGCCCATTGTCGGGTATAACACGCGCCTGATCGGGACCACCGATTACGAGGCAACCGCCAACTCAGATATCGTGGTGATCACCGCCGGGGTGCCCCGCAAGCCGGGGATGAGCCGGGAGGACCTGGTGAACGTCAACGCCAACATCATCCGCGACGTCATCGGCAAGGCGGTCCCTCTTTCGCCGAACGCCATCTACATCGTGGTGACCAACCCCCTCGACACCATGACCTATCTGGCCTACAAGCTCTCCGGCCTCCCTCGGGAGCGGGTGATCGGGCAGGCTGGGATCTTGGACAGCGCGCGGATGCGGACGTTCATCGCGATGGAACTGGACGTGGCGGTGGAGAACGTCCAGGCGATCGTGATGGGCGGGCACGGGGATGAGATGGTGCCCTTGGTGCGGTTCGCCACCGTGGCGGGCATCCCCATCTCGATGCTGCTGCCCCAGGAGAAGATCGAGGCCATCGTGGATCGGACCCGCAAGGGCGGTGGGGAGATCGTCAGCCTCCTCAAGACGGGGAGCGCTTACTACGCCCCTGGGGCCGCGGTGGCCCAGATGGTGGAGGCGATCCTCAAGGACAAGAAGCTGATCGCCCCCTGCTCGGTCTACCTCGAGGGCGAATACGGCCTCCACGACATCTGCTTCGGCGTGCCGGTGAAGCTCGGCCGCAGGGGGGTGGAGCAGATCATCGAGTTGCCCCTCAACGACGAAGAGCGGGCGATGCTCGAGCGCTCCGTCCAGCTGATCCGCAGCACGATGGCCGCGCTGCAGCCTGCCTGAGGCGATGCTTCCGCTGTCGGCGGTAGCGACCCATCGGGCGGGGCGGGTTTCCCTCTGGGGGGCCGCCCCGCCCTTCGATCTGGGGGCCCTGGCGGAAGCCCTCCGGCGCCGCGGCGAGGAGATCCTGGGCGTCGGGAGGTGGGAGGTTGTTTTCGCCTTCCCGGAGTGGACCCGTCCCCATCGGGTGATCCCCCGGCGGGCCCTCACGGAGCGCGGGCTGCGGATTGGGGAGCCCTGGGCGGCCCTCTGGCTGGCCCGCTTCGGCTACGCGGAGCCCCGCGCAGACCTGGAGGGCCTCACCCTGGAGGGGGAGCTCCTCCATGTCCAGGCACGGGATCTGGATCTGGATGCGGTGGAGGCCTATATAAGGGCTCCCGGATGGGCACGCTGCGCGGCCGGGCTGTGGGTGGCGACCGGATCGCCCGCCCGGGTCCGATCCGATGTCGAAGACGGCGCTTGGGCCGCGGCGTGGCTGCGCGTCGGGCTGCCCACGCAGGACCGGGACGCCTTCGAGGGGATCCTGCAGGAGGCAACCCGGCGGGGGCTCCCGTGGGGGGTGCTCTACCGAGAGCGGGAGGCGCAGTTCGATCTGGAGAGCCGCCGGCAGATCGAAGGCCTGCTCCTTCTGGCCCGCGCCGTGCGGCGGTATGTGGTGGAGGTCCCCGATCTTCAGGCCCTCGCCGAGCTCCCGGCGATTGAGTAGAGGCGCCTCCGCTCCGAGCTTTTGCCGATCGGCGGGCGGCTCTCCTGGGCCGCCGTCGGCGCCTCCAAACGCATCCCCGCGAATCCCTGAACTCCTATGATCGTTCCGATCCCAGGATCTGACGCAGCCGCCCCTGGAATTCGTTCAGGGTGAGCAGCGCTTGCAGCGGGGTCATGTTCACCAGGTCCAGCCCCAGGAGCTCCTGGAGGAGCTGCCGGGCCTCCTCGAACGCCTCAGGGAGCGCGGGAGGGTGCTCGTGGTGGAGGGCAGGGAGCGCTGGGCCGGTTCGGCCGCGCTCGAGTTCCTCCAGGATCTCACGGGCCCGCCGGATGATCCGATTGGGCAGGCCAGCCAGCCGCGCCACATGGATCCCGTAGGATTT
>JBEPYX010000136.1:0-5380 GCA_041641155.1 Thermoflexus sp. | reverse complement strand
GGCGGAAGAAGGCCCGCATGCGATCGCTGAGGAAAGCCGCCTTCTCCGGACTGCTGGCAGCCATCAGGTCCAGAAAGCGCGCGATGGCCTCCTCCGCCTCCGGCCCATCCTGGCGCAGGATATACCAGCGGACGCCCTCCATCGCCTCGAGCCGACGCAGCTTTCGCCGCAGCTCATGGCGCTCCTTCCGATTGAGCATCTGGAGATAGGCGTCCCACGTCTCGGGCAGGGCCAGCATCGGGCAGACCGTCAGCGGCTCCACCCGGACTGGGAGGGCCCGCGCCGCCGCCGCGGAAGGCCACACCCGGCCGATAGGGGAATCAGCCCGGATGTTCCACAGGATCAGGACGTCCCACTCCGGCGCCGCCGGGCTCGTCAGCCAAGCCAGGAGGAGGTCCGCCATCGCCTCCTCCTGGCCGGCTTCCACCGGCAGATCCAGATAATCCGTGACCTCCTCGCTGAACGTCTCCAGGACCCAGCGGCCGTCCCGCGGGAGCCGGCGCAGCGGGGCGATGCCGACCAGCCGCTCCCCTTCCTCGGCCGCGACCAGGCAGAGCTCCCCTTCCCCGAAATGATCCCACCACGTTCGTAACCAGCTCGGGCGCAGGAACGGGGAATCCACCGAGGATCGGCCCAACAGGTCGATCCAGGCCTCCGCCAGCTCATCGAAGGCGGCGGCGTCCTTGAACAGGCGACAGCGCATTCGCGATCACTCCGCATCCCGAAGATCGACGAGATCCCGGGCGAAGATGCTCCATGGCTCCGCCCCCGTCAGGTGAACCCGGACCAGGGCGTAGAAGCTGCGCGGCGGCTTCCCCGGCTCCTGCTCGCGGATGAAGTCTACCACCAGGTAACCCATGGCGAAGGCGGTCTCAAAGAGCTCTCGGGTGTGGAACCGCCAGGCCTGCGCCAGCCCTGGGTCCCGACGCTTGAGCTCTTGGAAGCGGTGGGGGATCTCCACCAGCCAGAAGCCCGCGTCGGGCGTCTGGAACGTCTCGGGGGGGATCGGGAGGCCCCGCTCATCGAACCGGCATGGGTTCACCAGCACGGCGCCGGCCTGCTCGAACAGGGAGCGGGAGAGGGCGTAGTGGCCCTGGCTCAGGCGGGTCGCCACCCGCCGGCTGGCGATATACCAATCGACCTGGAAACGATCCGTGGGCAATCCCTGGTTCAGGGCATCGTGGAGCTCCCCGTAGGCATTCCGGATATAGGTGTTGCACACCGCCCCCAGCTTGGCGATATTGAAATACGCGTTGCGGCTCTCCAGCGGATCATAGGTCCAGGTGATGAGGCGGAGGCCCTGGTTGCGAACCGCCTCGCGCTGGGCCAGCTTGAGCTGGTAGCCGATGCCCTTGTCCTGCCACTCGGGGAGCACCCCCAGCTGATGGGAGCAATGCTTCAGCTTGACCGTGGCCGGCGCTTCGCGCCCCCGGCGCTCATCGGTGCCCAGGAAGCCGAACACGAACCCGACCATCTGCCCGCCGACGAAGGCGCCGAGGAGCACCCCACCGTTGTGGGCAGCCGTGATGAGCAAGTGGGCGGGGACCACATCTAAATCGTCGGATCCCCAGATCCGGCGCTGAAGCTCCACGCACGCTTGGATCTCCTCCAGTGTGCGCAACGGTCGAATCTCTACCTCCATCACCTTTCCCTCGGCCCCATAGATCAAGCGACCTGAACCGCCGATCCCTCACTGGAGTTCGCCGGAAGCACACCCAACCGTTACGATTGTAACACGGGAACGACTGGAGAGCGCCGATCGCCGAGCCCGCTTCACCTGGAATGGGGCCCGGGGCGCCCGTTTCCTCCCGCGGCTCGCCGGGGGCCCGAGGCGATGGCCCGCCCGCCTTCCCATCGCCCCGCGAGCGGCCCGCAAAGTGGACACGCGATCCCGTGGGGGACATAATAAAGGGATGTTGGAGATGGGAGGGTCGGATGGAGAGGATCCAGCTGTTCTGCGATCGCGCGGATTGTCAGGCCCACGCGGGCGCATGGGTGCATCGGGTGGGCGCCGAGGAGTGGATCGTGGAGGCGGGGGATCGCCCCCAGCGCTTCATCGAAAGCGGGGTCTCTCCCCTCTGCCCGCTCTGCGGCCATCCCCTGCTCTGGCCGGCGGAGGCGATGGAGGGGACCGCGCCGGCCTCCCCTGAGGAGCAAAGGGATCTAACCCTCTGGCTGTCCGCGTTGCCCGAATAGGTCAGGCGGACTGCCTTCCCACCGGACGCTCGCCTTTCCCCAGGTTGGACGGGGATCGCCCACGCGGCTGAGGCGAAGGGCCTCCTCCCCCCATCCCTCCCCTGGTTCCGCCGGACGCATGCCAGCAGGAGCCGCCACGGTGACCTCCCCCTAGGATCCCTCTGGCGCCCAGCACTTGACGTCGGGATCGCGGAGTGCTATGATGAGGGCGCGGAATAGAACATTTGTTCTAAGGAGGTGTTCATGGTCTGGCACGGACTTCCGACCGCCCCGCCGGAGGGCATGGCCCCTCGGTCGGGCGCGCAGGCCTTGGGATCCGAGTCGGCGCCCGCCTCGGGCGTGGCGATCGGGTTGCCGCTGGTGATCGGATTGATCATGGCAGGGGGATGGTTGGCCTTGGAGTGGTTCAACTATGCGGCGTCCCAGTTCGCGTTGACCAGCCTCTTCGGTCACCTGACGGCGGACGGAGCGACCTGGGCGGCGGTACTGGCCACGGGGTTGTGGTTGGTGGATCTTTCCGGCCTGCTCTATCTCTCGATCCCCAGTGAGCGAGAGAAGCCAGGCTTCTGGTATGCGCTGGTCGCCTGGCTGATGGCCTCGGGGACGAACGCCCTTCTGAAGTGGTGGGCGGTCACCCTGGCGCTGATGGCCTCGCCCCTCGCCCAGCCCGCTTCCCCCCGCACGTCCGGGGTCGCTCCGCTGATGCCCTACATCCCCACGGCCATCGCGTTCCTCGTCTGGACCGGACGGGTCCTCCTGGTCAGCACGTTGATGGGGATCCTCGCGCCAGCCGTGCGTGGGCTCGCCGAGCGGGTGCAGGGGTGGGCGGACGCCCGCATCGCGCGGGCCGCGGAGCCCCCGGAGGAGCCGGAGATGGCCAGCCTCGGCCCCCGCCTCGTCACGCCCGAGAGCCATCGGGAGCCTCAGGCCCCCGAGGCGGTGTCCCGACGGCGCATCGGCGAGCGCTGATCCGGAGGCGCTGCCATGCTGGCATGGGAGGCACAGCGCTGGGTCGCCCGCGGCCTCCCCGTTGGGGTTGCAGTGGTGGCCGCCCTCTTGCTGACCCCGCTGGCCGGGATAGTGGCGATGATCCTGCATCCCGGCGAAGCCATGGTCGCCCTCCCGGCCCGCCTGGGGGCCGGGGCTCCGCGAGCGGAGCCCCGGCTGGCCCCGCTGTTCACCCCCGAGGTCCAGCGGTGGTCGCGGCAGATCATCGCCTGGGCGCAGGCGCACGGCCTGGACCCCAATTTGGTCGCCACCGTGATGCAGATCGAGTCGTGCGGGGATCCGATGGCCCGCTCCGCCAGCGGCGCCCTGGGGCTCTTCCAAGTGATGCCCTTCCACTTCGGCGCCTATGAGGATCCGCTGGATCCGGAGATCAACGCCCGCGCCGGCCTCTCGTATCTGGCGGAGGCGCTGCGCAAGGCGAACGGCGATGTGGCCCACGCCCTGGCCGGCTACAACGGCGGCCACTCGGTCATCGGCCGGCCGGAGCGCTGGACCCCGGAGACCCGACGGTATGTCTACTGGGGCGTGGGCATTTATGAGGATGCCCGTCGAGGGTTGGCCCAGAGCCCGCGGCTCCAGGAATGGTTGGCGGCCGGGGGGCGCAGCCTCTGCGCGCGCGCCGCGCAGCGCCCGATCCGATGAAGGCCGGACCCTAGGTCCATCCTGCGTCCCCTGATCGTTCCCAGCGGGTCTAAAATGGGAATCGCCCCGCCGCGGAATGGGGCCGATCGGCCAGCTATGGAGGGGTGTGGGATGGGCACGGAAACGCCAATGCTCGCCCAGTATCGCCGGATCAAAGCCCGCTTCCCAGATGCGATCGTAATGTTCCAGCTGGGCGACTTCTACGAGATGTTCGAGGAGGACGCGAAGGTCGCCGCCCGCGAGCTGGAGCTGGCCCTGACCTCCCGCTCGTTCTCGAAGGACATCCGCCTCCCCATGGCCGGGGTGCCGGCCCACCACGTCACGTCGTACATCGGCCGCCTGATCGCCAAAGGCTACAAGGTCGCGGTGGTGGAGCAGCTGGAGGACCCTAAGAAGGTCAAGCGGCTGGTGAAGCGCGACGTGGTGCGGGTGATCACCCCGGGGACGGTCGTCGAGGAGGCCCTGCTCCGCGATCGGCTGGAGAACTACCTCGTGGCCATCGCCCCGGCCCCCGATGGGCGGTCCTTCGGCCTGGCGGCCATGGACCTTTCCACCGGCGAGTTCTTCACCACCCAGCTGGAGGGGCCGGATGCAGAGCCCCAGCTCCTGGAGGAGTTGGCTCGCCTGAGCCCCGCCGAGCTGGTGCTCCCCGAATCCCGGGCGCGCGACGAAGCCTGGATGGCCCGCCTGAAGGGGGAGCGCACCGTCCGCATCTCCCCCCTCCCCGCCTCAGCCTTCGACCCGGAACGCGCCCGCCGTGTGCTCCTGGAGCACTTCCAGTTGCCCTCCCTCCAGCCCTTTGGCTGCGAGGGCATGCCGTGGGCGATCGCGGCCGCCGGCGCCGCCCTGCACTACGTCAAGACCTCCCAGATCTCCGACCTGCGCCACCTGCGCCGCCTCAGCACCTACCACCGGGACGCCTATATGGGGCTGGACCCCATCACCCGGCGCAACCTAGAGCTCACCGAGACGATCCGGGAGCGCCGCACCGAGGGCAGCCTCTTCTCGGTCCTCCACCACACCGTCACCGCGATGGGCGCACGGCTGTTGCGCCGCTGGCTGCTCCAGCCCTTGGTGGACGTCGCCGCCATCCAGGCGCGGCTGGACGCGGTGGAGGAGCTGGTGCGAGACGGGCTGCTTCGCCAGGACCTGCGCCGGCTGCTCGACGGGATCTACGACATGGAGCGACTGGTGGGACGCATCGGATTCGGCAACGCAAACGCCCGCGACCTGGTGGCCCTCAAGCGGGCCCTGCAGCGGATCCCCCAGATCCAAAGCCGGCTGCTGTGGGCCCAGGCCGCCCGCCTCCAGGCCCTCCGGGATGAGCTGGACCCATGCGTGGAGGTGGTCTCACTCATCGAGCGGGCGATTGTGGACGACCCGCCCATCCTGCTGCGGGAGGGCGGGCTGATCAAGCCCGGCTACCACGAGGAGCTGGATCGGCTGCGCCGCGCCCAGGAGGAGGGCCGGCGCTGGCTGGCCGAGCTGGAGGCCCGCGAGCGGGCCCGCACCGGGATCGATAGCCTGCGGGTCC
>JBEPYX010000135.1:0-5435 GCA_041641155.1 Thermoflexus sp. | reverse complement strand
GATCTCCCCCCGGCGCACGCTCAACGAGACCCCGTTCAGGGCCACGACCCCGCCGAAAGCTAAAAAGATCTCCTCCACCCGCAGGATCTCGCCGGAGGGGTCCATGGTCGATCGCCCCTGCATCGAGAGATAGGGGTTGTGTTTACATTTTTTAGCAAAACGAACGCTCGTTGTCAAGAGGGGGTGGCAACCGGCGTTGGACCGTCGGCCGCGGAGGATGTTCTGATTTGCTTTCTACAGGAAGATCGCTTATGATAGAAGAGACCGCGCTGCCGGTTTTGCGGCAGGGGCTTTTCGCAAGAGGGCGCTCTCCGTAAGCCGGGAGAGCGCCCTCTTTAACTTCCCTGGAGGGATGGATCATGCTGCAAGAGCGCCTCACCGTTCAGGACAATATGGTGGTGACCCTGGCGTATACCCTTCGCCTGAAGGACGGCCGGGTTGTGGAGTCCTCCGAGGACAGCGAACCGATCACCTTCATCCAGGGCGCGGGGGAGATCCTCCCCGCCCTGGAGGAAGCCCTCTACGGGATGGCCGTGGGGGAGGAGAAGGAGATCTGGCTGGCCCCGGAGGACGCGTACGGGCCGCGGCGGGCGGACGCCTATCAAGTGGTCCCCCGCAGCGAGTTCCCCGAGGACTTCCCCCTGGCCCCCGGCGTCGGCCTCTATGTTTACACGGAGACCGGCGAGGCTTTCCCCGCTTACATCGCGGAGGTGGGCCCGGATACCGTGACCCTGGACTTCAATCACCCTCTGGCGGGGGAGGAGTTGCACTTCACGGTGAAGGTCCTGGCCCTGCGCCCCGCGACCCCCGAGGAGATGGAGCACGGCCACCCGCACGAATGAGCCGCCTGCGCGCTGGGAGGGGCGGCGCGGGGCGCAGGAGCTGTCCCGCACCGCCCCTGCCTCTTCTCCCCCTTCAGCCCCCGCGGGAGGGCGGTGCCTTCCCCGACATGGCCTCCGGCGGGGCGTCCGAATAGAATACCCCCTGTAGATCGGCGGAAGATCGCTCGGCCTTGTCGGGGATCGGCTTATGGATTTCCCGCTCAGCGAGCTCCAGATCCGTCGCTACGCCCGGCACATCGTGCTGCCCGGCGTCGGCGGGCGGGGGCAGCGCCGGCTCCTGCAGAGCCGCGTCCTGATCATCGGCGCCGGCGGCCTGGGTTGCCCCATCGCGCTCTACCTGGCCGCGGCCGGGGTGGGCACCATCGGGATCGTTGATGACGACGTGGTGGATCTGAGCAACCTCCAGCGACAGGTCCTCTTCCACACGGCGGACATCGGGCGCCCGAAGGCTGAGGTCGCCCGGGAACGGCTTCAGGCCCTGAACCCGGAGATCACCGTGATCCCTTACGTCGAGCGGTTCACGGCGGCCAACGCCCGCCAGCTGGTGGCGGAATACGACCTGGTGCTGGACGGAAGCGACAATTTCCCCACCAAGTATCTGGCCAATGACGTTTGCGTTTGGGAAGGCAAGCCGCTGATCTGGGGGGCCATCTTCCAGTATGAAGGCCAGATGGGGATGGTGCCCCCGGGCGGGCGGCCGTGCTATCGTTGCCTCCTGCCCACCCCCCCACCCCCCGAAGCGGTCCCGGATTGTCAGCAGGCGGGCGTCTTCGGGGCGCTCCCCGGCATCATTGGGGCGATGCAGGCCCTCGAGGCGCTCAAATGGCTGTTGGGGTTGGGGGCTTCCCTCGCCGGCCGCCTGATGGCCTTCGACGGGCTGCGGGGGGAATGGATCGCCGCGCGCGTGGAGCGCCGCCCGGATTGCCCCGTGTGCGGCGATCATCCCACCCTCTTCGAGCCCATCGACTACGAAGCGTTCTGCGGGATCTCCCGTCCAGCGAGGGAAGGAGAGCGCTGAAGCGCTCGACCTCGAACGAGGGATGGCGATGGCGGTGCCGAATTGGGAAGCGCTGGATGGCTTGGAGATCGGCGCCTACCGGATCCGCGTGCAGGATGAAGGGCCCGCGGCGACCGTCGGGCAACGGCGCCTGGCCTTCTACCTGGAGCACGGAGGGGGGCGCGCCGATCCGCCGATCCTGCGGGGCCTCTACGCGGAGCCCCGACCCCGTCCGATCCCCGGCTGGTTCGACGGTTTCTTCCGCCCCCAGGTGGTCGTGCACGGGCGGGCCGTCGCCCTCGATGCAGCGCAGCTGTCGACGCTCTTCCACGCCGTCGGCCGGCTGATCCCGCCCGGGGGATGGCTGGCCCTGGCGTATGAGACCTTCGGCGAAGCGCACGCGATCCACCAGGAAACGGAGCAGGCGCTCCGGCTGGGGGTCCCCCCGGTGCTGACGCCGCTGGGGATGTGTCTGCTCCATGCCCGATGCGCCTTCCCGATCCGGGACTGGTCGATTGCTGAAGGCTGGCGGGAAGGCCCGCGCAAACTTCAGGGGTTCAAGCCCCGGGATGCGGCGCACCACCGACGGCGCGCGGAAGAGCTGCGGGAGGAGATCCGGTCCTTCCTGCAGCGCACGGAGGGGACCACCCGACCGGAGCTTCTGTCCGCCCGTCGCCGCGCGGAGGAGGTCCTCTCACTGATTTTCACATGATCCGGCGGCGGGGGCGAACCCGCTGAAGGGCCGTTTCCTCCCCCTGTCGTCACTCCCTCTGCATCCCCAGGAAGAACTGGGCCGTGATCCGCGACAGATCCCGCATCATCCGGACCGCCTGCTCCCACTCCAGCAGCGGGGGGCGATGCAGGAAGACCACCAGGGCGTAATCGGACTGGCCGGCCATGACGATCCCCGCGTCGGCGCGCGTTTCGTTCGTCCACCCTGGGCGCCGGGCGAAGACGACGCCGGGGGGCAGGCCGGCGGCCAGCAGGGTCGGCTGGCCGCGCGCGTCGGCGAGGCGGTTCTGGGCCATCGCGTCCACGATGAACTGGCACTCGGCGGGCTCGATCGCTCCCTCGGTGGCGAGGGGCAAGGGCCCCCCGTTTCGGGCGCACTGGTAGAGCATCTCCAGGAGCACCCCGAGGTCCTCCGGCGTGGTCTGTTGCCGGGGATCGGGGCGGGTGGGGAGATCGGGGCGGCTGTTCGCCGGGGTGGCCACCGCTGGCGGCGCGCCGGGCTGATCGAGGGGCCAGGCGATGAAGGAGTTCACCAGGCCCAGCGCCCGCATGAGGTCGGTCACCCGCTCCGCCCCGCTCGCGGGGTCCCCGTCGCCGAGGTCGGCGAGAAGCTCCTGGAGGGCGGGCAGGGCGGTTTCATCCGTCAGCATCTGGAGCACGCGCGCCCGGCGGGCCTCGTCGTGGACCAGATCTCGGCTCCGGGCGACGGCGAGGGCGACCGGCAAGCGCATGACCCCGGCGCCGGAGAAGGGCAGATCCCCGTTGAGCATCCATGTGTCCCCCCGGCGCAGGTCTTTGATGAAGATCCCCGGGGTTCCGCTGAAGGATTGAAGGTAGGCCTGGAAGAAGCGGCCCAGCGTGGCCAGGGAGAGGGGCGGCGCGGGCTTCTCCTCCACCGCAAGGGTCACCTCGCGCGGGGCCGCCTGGGCCAGCGCGGCCTGGAGCCGTTCGGCGGAGCGGCTGATGTTCAGCACATGGCCGGACCGGCCCGGAAGGAACGTGAAGCGCTCCAAGTCCAGCTGGGGCTCCGTCGGGGGCTCGTCGAACCGCCGGGCGACCTCCAGCAACCACAGGCGGATCTTCTCCGGAGACGCCTGGACGACGACCGGAAGGTCCCGAGGGGGAGGGGGCTGGCGAAACAGGAACTGCAGGAAGGCAACCGGTCGCTGGCGCTCCGCCATCGCCGCCTGGAGGAGGGCCTGGGTTTGCCTCCGGTCCAGCCGCACCTCCAGATCCGCCGGATCTAGCTGCAGGGTCTGATCGCGGTAGTAGACCTGGAGCGGGGTCTGCAGGGCCCGCTCCACGGCGTCCATGGCCTCCTCGATCGAACGGCCGCCGACCGCCAGCCCGGCCACCGTCCAGGTCGGCGGGATCCGACGGAGTTCCTGTTGGAAGAGGACGAACTGCCCGATCAAGAACCCCACCAGCAACCCTGCCCCGCCCCACGCCGCCCATCGATTCCATGACCGCGACATCAATCGGACCTCCGCCTCGAGAAGGATCGCGTCCCTCATTATAACGGGGATCCTCAGGGGATCTCGCGACCCGCTTCCTCTCCCCTGGTTCCAAGGGTGGGCCGCACCGGCGGCTCGGGAGAGCTGCCCGCCGAAAACGACCTGGCCCCTGCGAAGGAGGCCATCGCGACCCGAAACGGCCGCGGGCCTCCCGGCGGAAGGGCTCCGACGAGGCAACGGGCGTGGGCGGAGGCGCTCCCTTGACAATTAACCGGACTAGTGGTACAGTTCCCCTCTGAAGTTAAACTTAAAGTTAGATTTAAATCTAGAAGGCGCTCGCCAGAGGGGAATGGTGCCGCCGGGGGCCCGGATCGCACAGGAGGTATCGATGGGCGATCGCCCGGAGATCCAAGGGTTGCACCATGTGACGGCCATCGCCGGGGATCCGCAGCGGAACGTCCGGTTCTACACGCAGGTGCTCGGGCTGCGGCTGGTCAAGCGCACGGTGAACTTCGACGACCCAGGGGTTTATCACCTGTATTACGGGGATGAGCAGGGCCGCCCGGGGACCTTGCTGACGTTCTTCCCGTGGCCTGGAGCCCATCCGGGGCGGGTGGGGGCGGGGCAGGTGGCCGTGATCGCCTTCACGATCCCCGAGGCCGCCATCGGCTATTGGCAGGAACGGTTGCGGGCCCACGGGATCCCTGTGGACGCCATCGCCTCGTGCTTCGGGGGGGAGGAGGTGGTCCTGCGCGTGCAGGACCCAGACGGCCTGGCGCTGGAGCTGGTTGCGCATGCCCGCGCGCAGGAGCGCCCAGGCTGGCCGGGTGGCCCCGTCCCACCGGAGTATGCGATCCGCGGCCTCCATGCTGTAACGATATGGGAGGCCGTCTCGGAGCCGACCCTCCGCTTCCTGACGGAGGGGATGGGCTTCCGGGTGGTGCAGGAGGAGGGAGATCGGATTCGCCTGGCGATCGGGCCGGGCGGGCCGGGGGCGTGGGTGGATGTGCGGGTGGATCCGCGCGCGCCCCGGGGCCGCGTCGCGGTGGGGACGGTGCATCACGTGGCCTGGCGGGTTCGGAACGAGGCCGAGCAGAGGGCCTGGCGAACCCGCCTGCAGGCGTTCGGTCTTTTTGTGACGCCGGTGATGGATCGCAAATACTTCCGCTCGATCTACTTCCGGGAGCCTGGGGGGGTGCTCTTTGAGATCGCCACTGACCCGCCGGGATTCACCGTAGATGAGCTGCCGGAGCGCTTGGGGACCGGGCTGATGCTGCCCCCCTGGTTGGAACCGTTGCGGGCGGAGATTGAGCGGGCCTTGCCGCCGCTCGAGATCTTCACGGTCTGAAGCAGCGGGCACTCTGTTTGCGGGACGCAGCCTCACGACGAGCGGGAGGAGTGGGGGGTTGT
>JBEPYX010000134.1:0-5436 GCA_041641155.1 Thermoflexus sp. | reverse complement strand
TGCCAGGGCGAACAGGAGGGGATGGAAGGCCAGGTAGGTGGGGTCCTCGATCTCGAACCAGGCGACCTCCTGCAGGCCGGCTTCGTGCAGCAGGCGGCGGAGCCTGTGGGGCGTGTTGGCTCGGTAAAAGGTGGGGAACGTGTCCGACGGCGCGCGGCCGTAGAGGCGGTGGACCAGGAGGGGGCGCAGCCGCGGGGGGATCCGGCGGCCGAGGGCCACGAGGGGGTGGCGGGCGTTGGGGGTCATGAGGAGCAGGTGGCCGCCCGGCTGGAGGATGCGGGCCAGCTCCCGGAAGGCCGCCCGGGGGTCGGGCAGGTGCTCGATCACCCAGGTGCAGAGGACCAGGTCGAAGGCGCCTGAGGGGAACGGCAGGGCCTCCAGCAGGGCCTGGGCCCGGAGGGGGAGGATCGGGTTCTCCGCCAGGGAGGGGAAATCGGCATCCACCCCGACCGCCAGCCCCACCCGTTCCCGGAACCGGCCCAGCACCCCGAACCGGCCGCATCCGGCGTCCAGGGCGCGGGCGGTGGGCGTCAGCCGCGGCTCCAGCAGGGCGTTGAAGACCTCCCCGGCGGGCCGCCAGCCTGGCCGCCACGCCTGGTATCGAGCGCGAAGCCTCTCCTGACGGGAAAGGTCGAGCATCCCCCAGCGATCCCCTTGGCGTCAGAGGAGGGGGGCCAGCGGCACGGGGGGGGAAGGCGAAGGTGCACCGACCGACCGCTGGGCCGGCCTGATCGGGTTCCTTGCCTTCGGAGTTGACTTACATCCACTCAAAAATCCACACCCGCCCCGCCGTATCCCCACAGACCAGCGTGCGCCCGTCCGGGGAAAGGGCCAGAGAGCGGATAGAGGCGTCGTTCCAGAAGAGCAACCGCGACGCGCCGCTTTCCAGGTCCCAGGCCCTCACCGTACGGTCATTAGAGCCGGAGACCGCCCAGCGTCCATCCGGCGTCACCGCCACCGCATTCACCGCACCGGTGTGGCCTTCCAGGGAGCGGAGCAGCTGTCCGCTTTCCAGGTCCCACACCTTCACCGTGCGGTCCCAAGAGCCGGAGAGGGCGTAGCGTCCGTCCGGCGTCACCGCCACCGCATTCACCGCACCGGTGTGGCCTTCCAGGGAGCGGAGCAGCTGTCCGCTTTCCAGGTCCCACACCTTCACGGTGTGGTCCCAAGAGCCGGAGAGGGCGTAGCGTCCGTCCGGCGTCACCGCCACCGCATTCACCCCATCGGTGTGGCCTTCCAGGGAGCGGAGCAGCTGTCCGCTTTCCAGGTCCCACACCTTCACGGTGTGGTCCCAAAAAGAGCCGGAGAGGGCGTAGCGTCCGTCCGGCGTCACCGCCACCGCAGTCACCACACGGGTGTGGCCTTCCAGGGAGCGGAGCAATTGCCCGCTTTCCAGGTCCCACACCTTCACCGTGCGGTCCCAAGAGCCGGAGAGGGCGTAGCGTCCGTCCGGCGTCACCGCCACCGCATTCACCGCACCGGTGTGGCCTTCCAGGGAGCGGAGCAGCTGTCCGCTTTCCAGGTCCCACACCTTCACCGTGCGGTCATCCGAGCCGGAGAGGGCGTAGCGTCCGTCCGGCGTCACCGCCACCGCATTCACCCCATCGATGTGGCCTTCCAGGGAGCGGAGCAGCTGTCCGCTTTCCAGGTCCCACACCTTCACCGTGCCGTCGTCCGAGCCGGAGAGGGCGTAGCGTCCGTCCGGCGTCACCGCCACCGCCCACACCCAACCGGTGTGGCCTTCCAGGGAGCGGAGCCACAGCGGGGGCTTGGGGCGGGGGTCCAGCACGCTGCGCAGCCAGCCCCGTCGTCCGGCGCGGGCGGCCTCGCACAGGCGGTGCAGAGGGCCGTCGGGCGCATCCAGCCAGGTGAGGTGGTTGTAGAGGGCGGGGAAGAGGTAGTCGGGATGGTCGCGAATGTGATGTTCCTCCAGGCGCAACCGCTCCTCAAAGGCTGTCAGGATGCGCCGCTCCTCCTCCCGTTCGCCGGGCCAGCGGCTCAGGGCCAGGCGGAAGTCCGCCTCCAGGTCGAAGACGGAGGTCGCCCGGCAGCGGGCCTCCAGGAAGTGGAAGTTGGTCAACAGGCGGTAGAGGGCATCCCACTCCCCGGCCTCCAGGTGGTGGTAGGCCAGGTGGTTCCACAGGTAGCGGGGCGCCTCCGGTGGCAGGCGGTGCCAGGGCAGGCCAGCAAGCGCCTCGGCCCGCTCGCCCAGCAGCGCCTCAGCGCAGGCCAGCAGGAAGCGGCGGTGCAGGGCAGGGAGGTCCGGGCGGAGAGCGGCGCGCAAGTAATCGTGCTGCAGATCGTGCAGGCGCAGGTTCCCCGCCTCGTCCCGCCGCGCCAGCGAGCGGTCCACAAAGGTCTCCGCCAGGTCGGCCACGTCGTCCGCGTTCAGGCCCAACGGCCTCCAGAAGGCTTCCAGGGCCGCCGGTGGGATGGCCGCCTCTTCGGGGAAGACGGCCAGGTCCAGGTAACGGGCGCGGGCCTTCTCCGGCAGCGCCTGAACGCTGACCTCCAGCGCGGCCAGCAGGGTGGGGTGCTCGTAACTGGGGAAGAGGCGGCGCAGTTTCTCCAGGTCAGCCTGCTGCAGGCGGCGAAGGGCGCGCTCCCAACTCTCCGGATTTTGGCGGACGAAGGCGCCTACCATCGCCAGGGCCAGGGGCAGGTAGCCGCACTCCCGCGCCACCTGGCGCGCCGCAGGCGGCAGGTCCTCCACCCGCTGCCCGGCCCAATCGGCCAGGAGGCGGAGGGCCTGCTCTTCGGTGAGGACATCCAGGGAGAACGTCTGTGCCCCCAGCGTCCGGAGCACGTCGGCGTTGCGGGTGGTGATGAGCAGGCGCGTCCGTCCGTCGGGAACAGGAAAGGCCTCGGCGTGTTCGGCCTCCCAAACGTCGTCCAGGATGACCAGGCAGGCCCTGCCGCTCAGGGCGCGGGAGAGAAAGCCGCGGCCCTGGACGGGATCCTTGAACGACTCCCGTTTTCCGGTGACGAAGAAGTACAGGTCCTCCTGGCGGGCGGTCAGGTTGGGCTGGCGGCCGATGGGCAACCAGATGATGCCGTCGGGGAAGGCGGCCTGCACCTGGGGGTCGTGGGCCAGGGCAGCGGCCAGCACCGACTTGCCGATGCCCCCCATCCCTTTGACGCCGACGATGCCCAGGGTGGCAGGGCCTTCGGCCAGCAGCGCCGCACGCAGCGGTTGCAGGTAATCCTGGCGGGGAATATAGTGCTCCGGCAGAGGCGGGAGGTTGAAGGTCTTTTGCGCCAGCGGCACCTCCGCCAGGGCGGCGATGGCCTCGGCGGGGGTGGCAAAGGCGGTGTCCCGGTCGGCGAAGCCAGTGCGGGCGCCTTGGGGGTCCCAGTATTCGATGATCATCCCCACCACCCAGCCCAGGTCCGGCACGTACACGGGTGCGCCGCTCATCCCACCACGGATATGCTTGCTATCCAGGACGAGCGGCCGATAGCGTGCTCCCGGGGCCTCGGTCACTGCACCCAGCACCTTTCCCTCCGCCGGAATGCCCTCCAGGCCGCCCATCGGGCGGTAGCCGCGCGTGCGGAAAGGGCGTCCTGTAGCCGCGGCGGAGGGGCCCAGGACGGCGGGCCGCACCTCCCGCGGCAGGCCCCCCTCGATCTGCAGGATGGCCCCATCGTGGGCCGGATCGGTGCGGAGGAGGCGGGCGGGGCGCCATTCCCCGTTGGGGAAGACGACGCGCAAGTCCTCCCGCCCCTTCACGACGTGGTGGCAGGTGGCGACGCGGCCATCGGCGGTCAGGACAAAGCCGGTGCCCAGGATGGCGCCCTGCGCATCGGTGACCGCGACAATGGAGGCATCGGGCTGGTTCATAACCCGCTCCTCCCCTCACTCGTTTACCGCCGAGTATGCAGAGAGCGCGGAGATTTTTTCTCTTTCCTCGGCGTTCTCCGCGGCCTCTGCGGTGGAGGTTACCCCGCCTTCGCCGGCCGCTTCCAGGTCAGGGTGACCTTGTAGTTGGCCTCCAGGCCGGCGGCGGCAATGACCGCGCCGGCCTCGGCGTTCATCTTCAGGCCGAACTCCACCTCGATCTCGTCGGGTGGGTCGTGGAGGGCGCGGAGCTTGGCGATGATGGCCGCCGCGGCGGGGCGGACCTTGTCCAGGGCGGCCTCGAAACTTTGCTGGGCGCGCTGGACCACCTCCCCACCCCGCGCCGCCGGGACCCTCCCTGTCTCCTCCGGCACGTCCACCTCCACCCAGATGGAGCCGCCGTCTTCCAGGGGGAATTCGATCAATCGTCTCATGGCTTGCCTCCGTTGACCCCCTCGCCGCAGGGGCAGCTCCTCGGGAGTCGCCCTGCAGGTAGGAACACTAATACAGTTTGTCTTGCTCCACTTTGGCTTGCATCTGCTGCAGCGCCTCGCGCACTTTGAGCTGGATGGTCTGCTCGGTGATCGGGCCGCTGGCCTCCAGTTCCACGATGATGCGCAACTCCGCGCCGTCCTGGCGCAGGGGACCGATGACGCCGCGGATAAAGTCGGACATCTTGTCCCAGGGCAACTGGACGCGGAGGCGATAGACCCGCTCTCCCGCCACAGCGCGCCCTTCGCCGATCGGCCATGTGGGAGCGGCGACCGGTGGGATCTCCGCGCCCCTCTCCGGCTCAGCAGCCTCCTGCGGCTCAACCGCCGTCTCCTTCGGGGGAAGCGCCTCCTTGCGCACCAGGACGGCCTCCTCGATATCCAGGGGCAACTCCTGATGGTGGTATATTTCGTCCCCCGCGCGCAGGCCGAAGACCCCCCGGCGCACGCCCTCCCGGATCGCCTGTCGGATCACCTCCTCGGAGGCCGGGATCGGGAGATGGGGATAGCGGAGAAAGGCGTCTACGATCTCCCGCACCGGCTTCTCCGTCTCCCCCTCCGCCAGCGCTTTGGCCAGCAAGGCCTCCGGGCTGATGCGCTCCACCAGTATGTCCTCGCTCTTCAGGTACTCCCGCACCCGCGCGGCCAGCGTGATTTTCGCCCCTACCGTGGGCAGGCCGAGATCGAGCCACTCTATATCCTCCTCGGCCGCCCTGGCCAAATGGCGATACGCGGATAGCAACCGGTCCCCGATGCTCCCTTCGATCTCCTTCGGTTTGCTCTCCACGGTGCGCCTGTTCTCCTCGCTCAGCCCCCGCATCAGCGCCTTATCGTCCCGAACGGACCGCCAGGCCAGGTAGCGCTTCACCAGGCCCTTCAAGCTGCTCCATTCCCCCTCGTCCGGCGCCAGCACCAGGAGCGTATTCCGGTATACCCGGAATGTCGTGCCGCTCTTGGCCAGCAGTTCCCGGGCCAGAGCCGGCCGCGACCGGCTGGAGACGGCATGTTCCGGCCCCAAAACGGCCAGTTTCAACGCCCGGCTGTCGGGGATATCGGCGGGAGCGGCGGGCCATAATCGGACTTCCATCTCCCTCCCGGCCATCCTCT
>JBEPYX010000133.1:0-5497 GCA_041641155.1 Thermoflexus sp. | reverse complement strand
CGTTGTGGTGAAGGAGCCGAGCCCCTGAAGGGCACAGCCTACCGCTCCCTCGAGGGAAGGCGCTCGCTCCATGCGCCAGCGCCTCCCCTCATCCTGGCCGAGACCTGCCCGCCGCGCTATAATTGAATTGAAAATGTGGTGGGGAGTCGTCTAAGGGGCAGGACACCGGCCTTTGGAGCCGAGGGTGGAGGTTCGAGTCCTCCCTCCCCAGTGCACGGCCCGGCCAAGGTGGCCGGGCCTTTTTGTTTTGTGGGGGGCTGAATCGCACGCCTCTCAAGGATCCAGCCGGAGCTCGCGCGGATGCCTCCACACGGCCCCCGAAGCGGGTTTGACGGGGCAGGGCGTCTTCAGCGCCCCTCAGGAACGCCACCGGCGAAGGATCTCATGGGCCGCTTGCTGCACATATCGGACATCGGAAGCCACGGCTAGGAAACGGAAGCCCTGGGCGCGCCGCTCGAGGGCCTCCTCAATCGAAAGGCACATCATCCCGACCGGACGCCCAGCCCGTTGGGCCGCCTGCAAGACCGTCCGGATAGCCTCCTCCCATTCCGCGTTCTCCCGGAACTCGGTCCCGATGAGCCCCATGGAGGCTGCCAAATCGTTAGGCCCGATGAAGACGACGTCCACCCCTTCTGCCGCGCAGATCTCATCCGCGCGTTCCACGGCCGCGATGTGCTCGATCTGGACCACCACCATCACCTGGCTGTCGATGGTGGTGAGGTAATCCTCCCCGTGCAGGCTAGGCCCCAGCCACGCGCCGACCGAGCGGATGCCGCGCGGGGGGAAGCGGGCGGCTTCAGCGGCCCGCCGCGCCTCTTCCCCATTCATCACCATGGGCACCACGATCCCCAGCGCGCCGGTGTCCAGGGCCAGCTTGATCCAGACCGGGTCGTTCCACGGGACGCGCACCAGGGGAGTGGTGGGGGTGGGAAGGATGGCCATCACGCTCTGGGCCATCGCGTCGTAGCCGAACGGGCTGTGCTCGGCATCCACGACCAGCCAGTCGAAGCCCATACGGGCCATCAGAGCCGCCGCGTAGGGACTCCCCAGGCCCAACCAGGCCCCGATGGTCGCCTCCCCGTCGCGCAGTCGCCTCAGGGTGTGGTTGGGGATCATCGGCCGATGCCTCCGCAAGGTCATCAGCGATCGTCATCGTAGAGATCGTCTTCCGATCGCCCTCTCCCGCCGATTGTGCGATCGCCCCCGGATTTTCGCAACCCATTCGCCCCGCCGCACGCATAGCCTTCCCCTCCCCACGCCGAACCCATCCTCGTCGAGAAGCGCGTCTCCGATCCCCCGCGAGAGAGGACCTCCGGCGAGCCCGCTATCAATATTATGGAGCGCTGTGCAGACCAGGCGGGCTTGTCGAGGGTGAACAAGCGCTCTATAATCCCAACCGGAGGTGATCCATGGCGTTCAGCGCTCAGGATTTCCAAGACCTGCTGCAGCAGTTGAAAGAGCATCCGGAATGGCAGGAGGCCCTGCGGCGGCTTCTCTGGGCCGAGTCCATGGCCGAACTGGGGAGCACCCTGCGCCTGTTGATCGAGACATTCCAGCGGATGTCCGAAGCGGTCCAGCGGCTCGTCGCCTCCCAGCAGCAGACGGATATTATGTTGCACCGCCTGACCGAGGCCTTGATCCGTCTCACTGAGGCCCAGGCCCAAGGCCAGCGCCGCCTCGAGGAAGCCCTCGCCCGCCTCGCCGAGGCCCAAGCCCGCATCGAAGAACGGGTCGCCCGCCTGGAGGAAGGCCAACGCCGCCTCGAAGAAGCCCTCGCCCGCCTCGCCGAGGCCCAAGCCCGCACCGAAGAACGGGTCGCCCGCCTCGAAGAAGCCCTCGCCCGCCTCGCTGAAGCCCAGGCCCACCTCGAAGAACGGGTCGCCCGCCTGGAGGAGGCCGTCGCCCACCTCATCCAGGCCCAAGCGCACCTCGAAGCGCGGGTGAGTCGCCTCGAGGAAGCCGTCGCCCGCCTCATTGAAGCTCAAACCCGGTTGGAGGAGCAGGTCGCTCTCCTGGTTCGAACCCAGGAACAGATCCTCCGACGCCTGGAACACCTGGAGGGGATTAAGAAGGATTTCGAAGACTACAAGGCGAAGTTCGGGGCAACCCTGGAAGAGGAAGCCGAGACGATGGTGCGCTGGGTCCTGGAGCAGAAGGGGTATCGTCCCATTGGCCACGGATACCCGCTGATCCTGCCGGTTTACGAGGAAGGGGAATCCGGTGAGGTGGATGCGGTAATCCCGCTCCAAGCGCCCGACCAGCGGATCGTCTGGGCCATTGTGGAGGCCAAAGCCCGCCAGAGCTCGCGCGCCATTCAGGCATGGGCCAATCGGGCGCGATCGGAAGGATTCCGCAAGCGGCTCGCTGAGGCAGGGATCCCCGGACCTTACCTGGTTTACGCGTATGGAATCCGAATCGATCCGGCCTGTGAACGCATGGCGGAGACCATGAGGATCGGGCTGGTGACCGGGCGAGGGGAGCTGGTGTCCCCGGCGGAGGAGATCCCTGCGGTTTCCTGAAAGCTCTGCCCTTAAACGGGCTGGAGCGGCCTCCCCTCAGGGATTTCCGGTTCACCTGGGAACGTCTAGGGGATGGGGGGCCGCCTCCGGTGGCTCCTCCCCCTACGCTACCTCCCGTTGCTCCTCGCCCTCCGCCGCCCGTCCCGGGAGGGGGTGCCCTCTCGAAGGACGCGGCGCAAGAACTGGCCCGTATACGAAGCCTCGGTTTGGGCGACCTGCTCCGGGTTCCCCTCCGCCACGATATATCCGCCTCGCTCCCCGCCCTCCGGCCCTAGGTCGATGATCCAGTCGGCGACCTTGATCACATCAAGGTTGTGCTCAATGACGATCACCGTGTGCCCCTGATCCACGAACCGCTGCAGCACGTCGATCAGCTTCTGCACATCCGCAGCGTGAAGGCCCACTGTGGGCTCATCGAGGATATACAGGGTATGCCCGGTGGGGCGGCGGGAGAGCTCTTTGGCCAACTTAACCCGTTGGGCCTCGCCCCCCGAAAGGGTCGGCGCCGGCTGGCCCAGCCGGATGTAGCCGAGCCCCACATCCCGCAGGGTCCCCAGCTTGCGCCGGATCATCGGGAAGGCATCGAAGAACTCGTAGGCCTCGTCCACGGTCATGTTAAGGACATCGGCGATGTTCTTTCCTCGATAGCGGATCTGAAGGGTCTCCTTGTTGAACCGGGCCCCCCGGCAGACCTCGCAGGTCACAAACACATCGGGCAGGAACTGCATCTCGATTTGGATCTGGCCTTGGCCCTCACAGGCCTCGCAACGTCCTCCCTTCACGTTGAAGGAGAACCGGCCCGGCCCGTAGCCCCGCAGCTTGCTCTCCGGGAGGCTGGCGAAGAGATCCCGGATGTCTGTGAACACCCCGGTGTAGGTGGCAGGGTTGGAGCGGGGCGTCCGCCCGATAGGAGACTGATCGATGTTGATCACCTTGTCGATGAACTCGACGCCCTCGATCGCATCGTGGGTCCCGGCGGGATCGCGGGCGCCATAGAGGATCTGCGCCAGCCGCTTGTAGAGGATCTCCACCACCAAGGTGCTCTTGCCGGAGCCCGAGACGCCGGTCACGCAGATGAAGCAGCCCAGGGGGAACCGGACGTCGATGTTCTTCAAGTTGTGCGCCCGGGCCCCTCGGACGACCAAGAAGCGACCGTTGCCTGGGCGCCGGCGGGCGGGGACCGAGATGGTCAACCGGCCGGCCAGATAGGCCCCGGTGAGGGATTTGCGGTTGCGCATGATCGCCTCGACCGGCCCCTGGGCCACCACGTAGCCGCCGTGCTCCCCCGCCCCGGGCCCCAGATCGATCACCCAGTCGGCCGCCCGGATCATCGCTTCGTCGTGCTCCACCACCAGCACCGTGTTCCCCAGATCCCGCAACCGCTTCAGCGTCCGGATCAGGCGCTCGTTATCCCGAGGGTGCAGCCCGATGCTGGGCTCGTCGAGGACATAGAGCACCCCAGTTAGCTGGCTGCCGATCTGGGTGGCCAGGCGGATGCGCTGGGCCTCGCCCCCCGATAGCGTGGCCGTCGGTCGGTCGAGGGTGAGGTAATCCAGACCTACGTCCACCATGAAGCGCAGGCGGTTATGGAGCTCCTGCAGGACCTGGCCCACGATGAGGCGTTGGCGTTCGGGAAGCAACGGGGGCTGCCCCCCGTCGCCCCGCAAGGCCTCGATCCAGCGCATGGCCTCGGCCACCGACATGCGGGTGACCTCGTAGATGTTCCTCCCGGCCACCGTCACCGCCAGGGCCTCCGGACGCAGCCGCGCCCCACCGCAGGCCGGGCACGGACGCTCGCTCATCCACCCCTCCACCCGCGCCCGGAAGTAGTCCGAGGTGCTCTCCTCATAACGGCGGCGTAAGTTGGGGATCACACCCTCGAAGGGCGCCTCGTAGGTTCGCCATGTCCCATCGCGGGCTTGATATCGGACGGGGATGCGGATCCCCTCGCCGGCGCCGTAGAGGAGCAGGCGCAACTGCTCCGGCGAGAGGTCGCGCACAGGGACATCAGTGGGGATCCCGAAGGCGCGGCAGGCGGCCTCCAGCAGCTGCCAGTAATAACCACCGTCCTCCTCCCCGCCCCACGCCACGATCGCCCCCTCGGCCAGGGAGAGATCCTTGTTCGGGATGAGCAGATCGGGGTCCAGCTCCAGCTGCACCCCTAATCCCTCGCACATCGGGCATGCGCCTTTGGGGCTGTTGAAGGAGAAGAGGCGGGGCTCCAGCTCCGGCAGGCTGATGTTGCAATATGGGCACGCGAAATGCTCGCTGAACAGAAGATCCTCCGGCGGCTCGGCCGAGGCATGGTGCACGATGACCAGGCCGTCCCCCAACCGCAGCGCGGTCTCCACAGAATCCTGGAGGCGGGAGCGATCGGCCCCATCCCGGCGCACCACCAAGCGATCCACCACCGCCTCAATGTGGTGGGTCTTGTAGCGGTCCAGCTCGATGGGCTCGTCCAAATCCCGCAGCACGCCGTCCACCCGAACGCGGACGAAGCCCATGCGGCGCAGCTCCTCGAAGACCGGACCGTGGTGCCCTTTCCGGCCGCGGACGACCGGACCCAGGATCAGGATGCGCGCGCCCTCGGGGAGGGCCAGGATGGCCTCCACGATCTGCTCCGCGCTCTGCTTCTGGACCTCCCGGCCACAGCGGGGGCAGTGGGGGATCCCAGCGCGGGCGAAGAGCAGCCGGAGGTAATCGTAAACCTCCGTCACCGTCCCTACGGTGGAACGGGGATTGTGGGAGGCGCCCCGCTGATCAATGGAGATGGCCGGGGAGAGCCCCTCGATCTGGTCCACATCGGGCTTCTCCATCAGCCCCAGGAACTGACGGGCGTATGCGGAGAGGGATTCCACATAGCGCCGCTGGCCTTCGGCGTAGAGGGTGTCGAAGGCCAGGCTGGACTTCCCGGAGCCGGAGAGGCCGGTGATGACCACCAGGCGCTCCCGAGGGATCTCCACCGTGATGTTCTTCAG
>JBEPYX010000132.1:0-5521 GCA_041641155.1 Thermoflexus sp. | reverse complement strand
CCCCTGCGCCCGCCGTTGCGGACCGCCAGGAAATAGGGGAGCAGCCGGCCGTCCGGGCCGATCACCGGGAAATAGCGCTGGTGTTTGCGCATGACGGTGACCAAGACCTCATGGGGGAGGCGGAGGGCTTCCTCATCGAAGCGCCCGCGCAGCACGGTGGGCGTTTCCACCAGGTTGGCCACCTCGCGGAGCAGCTCGGGATCCTCAAGCACGGACCCGCCGACCTCCGCCGCCAGCCGCTCCAGCTCCCTTCGGATCCGCGCGCGGCGCTCTTCCGGCCAGACGACGATCCGGGCCCGGCGCATGGTGGGGAAATAATCGGCAGCTTGGCTCAAACGGATCGTTGGCGAGCCTCGGGGACGGGATCCCCGGGTCTCTCGGCCGCTGGAGACCCCGGCGTAGGTGAAGGGGATGACCTCGCGGCCGTAGAGGGCGACGATCCAGCGGATGGGCCGGGAGAAGGCGACGCCGCTCCCGTTCCAGCGCATGCTCAGTTCGAATTTCAGGCTGGCGATCAGGCGGGGCAGCAGGCCGGTGAGGACGGAGACCGTCGGCTGGCCTTCCGTCCGCTTGAGGGCCCCGACGTATCGGCCCTCCGGCAGCTCCCGCACCGTGAGGGCTTCCACCGGGATCCCCTGGGCGCGGGCGAAACCCAGGGCGGCGGGGGTGGGGCGGCCTTCCGCATCGAAGGCCGCATGAGCCGGCGGGCCCTTCACCCACGTCTCCACCGGCCGCGTGCGGGGCTGGAGCCGGCGGACGTAGACCACCAGCCGGCGCGGCGTGCCGTGGACCTCCAGGGACTCGTAGTCCAGATGGGCCTCGGCGAACATTGCGGGAGCGTTCTCGGCGAGCTGAGCGAGGGCGGCCTCGAGGTCCCGTGCCGGCAGCTCCTCGGTTCCGATCTCCAGCAGGAAATCCTCCGCCTGCTCCACGGTCGGGAGCGCCGGCGCCGGAGCGGGGGCGGGGGCGGGAGGGGCCTTCTTCAGGAAGGGATAGCCCAGGCGCTCCCGTTGCTGCAGGTAGAGCGTGGCCACCTGGCGGGCCAGGTCGCGCATGCGGGCGAAGTAGCGAGCGCGCTCCGTCACCCCGATCGCCCCCCGCGCATCCAGCAGGTTGAAGGTGTGGGAGCAGCGGAGCACGTAATCGTGGGCTGGGATCACCAGGCCACGGGCGATGCAGGCCCGCGCCTCCGCCTCGTAATGCTGGAACAGCTCCCGGAGCCGCTCGATGTCGGCCAGCTCGAAGTTGTAGATGCAGTGCTCGATCTCTGACGACTTCAGGATCTCCCCGTAGGTGTGGACGCCGTCCCAATCCAAATCCCAAACGGAGGGCGCCCCCTGGAGGTAGAGGGCGATCCGCTCCAGCCCGTAGGTGATCTCCACCGCCACGGGATCCAGGGGGAGGCCGCCGGCCTGCTGGAAGTAAGTGAACTGGGTGATCTCCATCCCGTCGAGCCAGACTTCCCAGCCCAGCCCCCAGGCGCCCAGGGCGGGGGACTCCCAGTTGTCTTCGACGAAGCGGATGTCGTGGCGGCGGAAGTTGATCCCCAGAGCGCGGAGGCTCTCCAGATACAGCTCCTGGGGGTTGCCCGGGTCGGGCTTGAGGATCACCTGGAACTGGTGGTGCAGCTGCATGCGGTTCGGGTTCTCGGCGTAGCGCCCGTCGGCCGGCCGATATGAGGGCTCCACGTAAGCCACCCGCCATGGCTCCGGCCCCAGCACCCGCAACACGGTGGCTGGGTTCATGGTCCCGGCCCCCACCTTTTCGCTGTAGGGTTGCCAGATCAAGCATCCCTGTTCCGCCCAGAACTCCTGCAGGCGGAGGATGATCTCCTGAAACGAGAGGGCGCGCCGCGTAGCCATCCCTTTCCTCCCGCTGGCGGATACAAAAGAAGAACAGACAGGGGCACGCAAAGCGTGCCCCTATTCATTATGGCATGAGGATCAT
The DNA here is from genome assembly GCA_041641155.1 of Thermoflexus sp. Classification (GTDB taxonomy): domain Bacteria; phylum Chloroflexota; class Anaerolineae; order Thermoflexales; family Thermoflexaceae; genus Thermoflexus. Next base: position 3,574 of record JBEPYX010000132.1, on the reverse strand, counting down.
ACGCAGGCAGATAGGGGCGGCTTGGAGGCCTCAGGCCGCCCCGAACTCCCGGCGCAGCTGCTCCGCCGCGGCGCGGATCGCCTGGAGCTTGCGGAAGGCCACTTCGGGCGTGGCCACCGGGCGCTCGGCGAAGGTGCCGAAGCCGCAGTCCGGGTTTAGGAAGATCTGACGGGGCTCGAAGTAGTTCAGGGCCTCCTTCACCCGACGGATGATGAACTCCGGGGGCTCGATCTCGGCGGTCCGTGGGTTGACCACCCCCAGCCCGATCTCCCGCTTCCGGGCGCAGTTCTGGAAGACGTGCAGATCCCCGGCGCGCGGGGTGGCGAACTCCAGCACCCACTGGTCCACCCGCATCGCCTGCAGGGTGTCCAGGAGCGGCTCGTAGCTCCCCGTCAGCAACGCCTCCTCCCGCGTGGTCCAGTTGCCCCGACAGATATGAACCCCGATGCGCACCCCTTCCACACCCAGCACCACCCGGTTGACCAACTGGGCAGCCCAGGCCAGCTCCTGCTTAGGATCCTCCGCGGCAGCGGAGAGGGAGGCGCACATGAACGTCCGGCTGTGCACCGGCGGCTGGAACACAACCTCGGTCAACACTGGCTCGTCGAGCTGGACGAAGTCGGCCCCTGCGTCCCGCAGGCGGAGGATCTCCTCCCGCAGGATCGTCACCACGTCCTGGGCCAGGTCCTCCCGCGTCGGATAAACGCGATCCGACAGCCCCTGCACCCACATCGTCCGGGTCAGCAGATAGGGGCCGGGGAGGGGGATCTTCACCGGCCGGTCGGTGTGCCGGCGCAGGAACTCCAGCTCGTCCAGGGCCAGGGGCATCTTCAGACGGATCTTGTCCACCGCCACCGGCGTCTTGATGGCGTAGGCCGGGACGTCCAGCTGGCGGAGGATCTGCTCGAAGAAGGATTTATCCTCCGCGTAATCATACATCTCGGCCACGCTCATCATGCGGACGCCTTCCAGCTTCTCGACGACGAAGGAATAGAAGTTGTCCCGGCGCTGTTCCCCGTCGCTCACGATCTCCACCCCGGCTTCGATCTGGGCCTGCAGTGCCTCCAGGACGGCCCGGTCGGCGATCTCCTGGAACTCTTTATAGGAGATCTGCCCCGCGTGGCGTTTCCGCAAGGCCTCTAGGAGCCACGGCGGCCGCGGCCAGCTGCCCACCACGGTCACAGGGAAAAGCGGCAACCCGTTGCGCGCCATCGTTCCCTCCTTGGATGCAGGCTCATTGGAAGGGCGGGTCTTCGACGAGGCGGCGGAGGGTCTTCCCCCCGTTCCATCCCCGCCGAGGTTGGATCCCTATCGGGCTTCCGGCGTCAGCACGGCATCCCCCCGCGGGACTCCGTGGGGGTCTGATCGGCCTCCGGCGTGTAGCGGAACCACCATCCGGAGACGGCGGCGATCTCCGCCCGCAGGGCCACGGGCCGCATGAAGGTGTTCCCCACCGGCGAGGTGGCCACCGTCTCGGCCCACAGGGCCTGCAGGGTCTCCTCGTCGGCGTCGGCGTCCACGTAGGCTTTGGCGATCACCTCGCCGTAGCCCGGATGGCCCTCCCCATCCAGGCCCAGGAACCGCAGGAGGTTGTCGGTGCGCCCCTCCAGGGCCACCTCCAGGTTCCGGACGGCGATGCCGCGGCGGGTGGCGTGGAAGATGAAACCCAGGCCCAGGCAGGCCCCCAGCGCTCCCAGCACATACTCCAGGGCGCTGATCCCGGCCTCGCGCCCGGATCGGTCCACCGACTCATCTACAATGAAGGATTGGTTGCGGACATGCACGCGGCCCTGGAGGCCGCCCTCCCACCGGAAGCGGGCCCATCGTCGGGGTTGAACCGCCTCCGGATGCGCGCGCACTTCCTCCAGGAGCTGCTGCAGCTCCTCCACGTCGATGCCGTTCACCTGAACACCCATGTGTCACCTCCGTGAGGGTCGGACCTCCGCCCGCCGCTCGCCCAGGGGCCTGGTCACGACGCGACGACCCGGCTGAGCTCCGGGCGCAGGGCGACCGGTCGGGCCAAGGTGTTGCCGACCGGAGAGGTCCTCACCGTCTCCGCCCAGATCGCTTGCAGGGTCTCCTCGTCGGCGTCGGCGTCCACATAGGCTTTGGCCACGATCTCCCGGTAGCCCGGGTGCCCCTCCTCGCTTAACCCCAGGAATGTCAGGATGTTGTCGATTTCCCCCTCCAGGGCGATCTCTAGGTTGCGGATGGGGATCCCGCGCTTCGTCGCGTTCAGCACGAAGCCGACGGTGAGGCAGGCCCCCAGGGCCCCCAGCACATACTCTACAGCGTTCGGGGCTTCGTCTTGGCCGACCAGGTCCGCCGGCTCATCAATGAGGAACGTGTGGTTCCGGATGTAAGCCCGCCCTTTGAAGCCGCCCAGCCAGCGGACCCGCGCCGTCCATCGGTTGAGCGATCGGGCCGCCTCCGGGTCCGCCTCCACTTGGGCGACCAGCTGCTGGAGCGACTCAATCTCCAGGCCGTTCAGTGTCATCCCCATCAGAGCCTCCTTTCAGGATCAAATGTTGTAGATCCGTGATTACGTGTGAGATCGGGATGCAGCGGGATTTCAGTGGTCCCGGAGCGTCGGCAGGCCTGACCGGCCTGAGTGGAGAGCGGGGGTAGGAAGGGGGAACCGCGGGCGGCCCAGAGGGGCCTGGGGAGAAGCACCCTCCTACCCCCGCGGAGGACACCTGCCAGTGGAATGGACGTGGAGCAGATCCAGCCAGCGCATCATCCGCGCCTCCATCCCCCGGTCCTGCGTTCCCCTTTGGCCTTTGGCGAGGGTTTCCAGCCAGCGGATGGCTAGCTGATATTTGCACCTATTGTATCACACACATACGCGCAGATCAAGCCACCCATCGGAGGGCGGCGCTCACGGCATCCAGGCGGCGCTGAGCAGCCGTTCCAGGAGCAAGCGGGGGGAGAGCCGCACGAACCGCCGGACGAGTCGATCCCGCCAGCGGGGAGCGCCGGGGCGGACGTCGGCCAGGGTGCGGATCCGCAGGTTCCGACGGAACTCCTCCAGGGTCCAGCCGCGGGGAAGCGGGGCTCGGACGGACACGGCGCGCCCGGCGGGGAGATCGAAGAAATTGTCGCTGAACGGCACGTCGGCGCCTTCCAGCGAGAGGGCGACGAAGCGGGCCAGGGCGCGCGCCCGTATGAGGATCTCCACCGTCGCCCCGTGGGCGTGGAGCGTCACCTCCAGCCCGGGATCCGGTAAATGCAGGTCCCGCTCCGGCGCGAACAAGGCCACGCACCGCCCCGACGGTTCGAGGGATGGGTCAGGCCGCTCGCCCGTCGGTCGGCCTTCCCATTCGGCCACGAAGGCCAGCGCCCGGCCGCGCCGGCGTAGGAAGTCCCCCATCTCCAGCCGGCCCACGAGGGACGTCCGCAACGGCGGCGCGTGGACCGCTGCTTCGCCTACAGCCAGCGGCTCCCCTTCGAACGTCTCCAGCGACCAGCGGAGGGTTCCGCTCCAGGGCCGGGTCGTGTCGTTGAAGGCGAAGATCTCCACCCGGTCCCCCTGGACGTCCACGGAGAGGGTGAGGGGCGCGAAGAAGCGGCGGGC
>JBEPYX010000131.1:0-5529 GCA_041641155.1 Thermoflexus sp. | reverse complement strand
GCTCCACTAGCCCCAGCACCCCCCAGAACATCAGCGCCAAAAGAGGAAGCACCAGGGCCAGCTCCACCAGCGCGTCCCCACGCTCCCCCCGCGCGCGGAGGATCATTTCCCCGATGAATCTTCCGCAGGATAACCGCATCAGCCCTCCTGGGAATGAGAAGAGAAGCGGGGGGAAGGAAACGAGGGTATCCCGCCTTCCCCCTGCCCCTCTACCACCATCCCCCGGGCGGCCCGCCCCAGAACCGCCATCGACGCAGCCACAGCGTGAAAGCGATCCGCCAGCGGATAGGGACCCCATACAGGCGGCCGCTCGCGTCCCGGGCGATGTCCACCTTTGCCTCCAGGCTCCGGCGCTCCGAGGCCATCCGGATCTTCTCGCCCTCTCCCACCGGAACGGAGCCTGGGTAGGCGGCCGCCCGCATGGCCTGCTCGGCGCGCGCCCGGGCGTGCATGCTCCAGAAGATGGCGTAGGCCCCGCTGTAGAGCAGATAGAGAAGGATCAGAAAGAAGGGAACCATCGCCAGGGCGAAGGAGACCAGGCCTTCGCCCCGCTGGTCCCGCCGTCGCATCGCCCTTCCCGCCCCCATCCCGCTCACGGCCCGCTCACAGCGCCGGTGGCCTCGTCCATCATCTGGCCGCCGATTCGGAACGCGTTGAGGATCCGCTGGCGCACCCCAGGCAGGGCCAGCGCCGCCACCACCGCGATGAACAGGAAGATCAGGGCGAACTCCACGAGTGAGGCCCCCTCTTCCTCCAGCAGGAACATCCGAATCTCCCGCCACATGGCTGCCTCCTTAGGAAGATGGTCCGCCGCGCGCCGCGACGGGTTCTTCCCTGCTCAGAACCCTAGGAAGGCCTGGCTGCCGATGAACACCGGCAGCAGGATGGCCAGGACATACCCCGCGATGGCCAGGATGCCCGCCCCCAGCACCAGAGGCTCGGCCGCCGTCACCGTCTCTGAAACCTCTTGCTCCATCTCTGTGGCCAGATCCGTCACCAGCCCCTCCAGGATCGCCTCCGCCCCAGCCCCGCCTCCCCAGGCCAGCCGGACTGCATCCAGGAACCGAACCAAGTAAGGGTCGTCGGGGTCTGGGGCGTGCAGCCGCCCCTCAGCCAGCGCCGCCACTCCTGCGCTGTGGTGTCGGGCGATCAGGAACCGCACCCAGTTGGCGAACACCCCCTCGCCCACCGCTGCCCGCGAGAGGGCCTCATCCAGCGGCCGCCCCCCCCGCAGGAACCCCCGGGCGCTGGCCAGGACGAGCAGCATATTCGCCCGGAACCGCCGCTTTCGGTCCTGGATCACCCCATAGAGTTTCAAGTCCGGGGCGATCAACCCGTAGACGCTTCCCGCCAGGCCAGCGAGGAGCCCCACTAGGGGCGTCCCCAGCAGCAGCCCGGAGAGCGACACGCCTCCGGCCATCCCCAGCAGCCCGAGGGCCATCCCCTGCAACCGGTCCGCCCACACTGCCGAGACCGTGGCGTAAGGGGTGTAGCCCGAGCGGGCGATGCGCTCCGGGAGGCTCCCCCTGGCCGGCCGGCTCCGCTCCAGCGACCGCAGGACCGGCCATAGAAGGGGATAAAGGGGCATCAGCCACCCGGGCAGCGGGGATCCTCGGTCCAGAGGGTCCCGCTCCCCGCCTTCCACCCGTGGGGGCGTCCGCGGCCGCAGGAACGCGGCCCAGAACCCGCCCAGCGTCACCCCCGCCGCCAGCACTGCCACCAGCTCCGTCGCTCCCACCCCAAGCCTCCCGATCGGACTCCGCCGGCCGCTGGATTTCCGCACGATCGTTCAACCGTGCCCTCCGGCACGTTCTGCACCTGGCCTAAAGCGGTGGCCGTCACTCACTGTTCCTCGGGAAAAATCGGGCGTCCGTAGCGATCCAAGGGGATGAGGCCCGCCCGCCCCCGGGCCAGCCCCACCGTCTCTTCCATCGAGAAGTAGCGGTCCATGAGATACTCCGAGAGCAAAAGCGCCCCGAACCACCCTCCCACCACCAGGACGGGGTTGAGGGGGTTGTCCAGCAACAGCGCCCGGAATTCAGGCGCCGCCGTGGCGAGGGTCACTAAGCCGGCGGCGCTCATGGCGATGATGAGATAGATCTGGCGCTGCATCCCCCGCCCTCGGGACCGAGCCACTTGGAGGATGCGGCGCACCCGATCCAGGCTGTCGGCGATCGCCGCCACCAGCTCCATGACCCCGGCCCCACCCGCCGCCAGCACCGACAGCACCTGGGCGGAGGCCGTGGCCACCGGATGCCCCTGGTCCTGCGCCCACTCCCAGATCGCCCGCTCCCGAGCCTCCGGGTGATCCCCCGCCCGGGCCAGCCGCATCTCCAGGTCCATCACTGCCTCCCGGGCGAGGGCGCCCGCCACCTGTTTGGCCCGCTCCACCGCCTCGCTGCGGGGCAGCCCGGAGCGCAGCCCGCTGGCCACGGCCCGCAGGAAGACCACCAGCTCCGCCGCCAGCCGCAGCCGCCGCTCCGCCGCCTCCTCCCGGGCCCGCACGTAGTAGAACGCCACCCCAAACAGCCCCAGCATCACTGCCGCGATCATCCCCAGGTCCAAAAGGAGCCCCACGAGGAAGCCACCCACGCCGAAGAGGGCGGCGAACTTCAGGAAGACCGCCGGTGACAGATCCAGCCCCGCCGCCCGCAGCATCCCGGCCAGCCCCAGCCGGCCTCGGAGCTCCTGCAGGCCCTGGCGGATCAGCCGCTCCTCCGCCGGGCGAGCGATCGCCGCCAGCGTCCCCGCCCCCACGATCGCCCCGATCAGCACCGCCAGCACTTCCTCCACCGCTGGACCTCCTTCCCACGCCCGGGATTCTGTACACACATCCGCCAGACATCGATCGCCTTCGATCCCTCGCCTCTCCATGTGCGGGAGGGATCCAAAACGTCACCACACGTGGGAGCCGCCGCCCCAGGGGAGATGGGCCAGCCCGAGCTGCTCCGCGGTGAACCCGGGGCGGATGGGCCGGGCGGCCGGGGCCAGCTGCCCGTCCTCCCGGGCGAAGACCACGCGGAGCGCCGGACGGTCGCCATCAGCCTCGATCTCCGGCATCACCTCGGCGATGGCCTCCACGAACCGCCGCATCCTCCCTCCCTCCTCGCGGTAGGCCAAAAGGGCCACCGCCGTCACCGCCTCGGCGAACATCATCGCCACCGTCCGGTGAGGGAGATCCCGAGCCTCCGGATGGCTCTGGGCCATCTGGAGATATCGCGACCACACCCGCTCGATGCTGTCAGTGTGCAGCGTCGTCACCTGGGGGCCGTGGCCGGTATTAGCCGCCCGCAGGATCTCGAAAGCCTCCGCCCCCCGCGCCTCCCCCACCACGATCCCGTCGGGCCGCTCCCGCAAGGCCATCACGATGAGGTCGAAGGCGGAGAAGGGCACGATGTCCTCCCCGGGGAGCCTGGGGCGGGTGAGCTTGTGGACCACATTGCCGGGGTCGCTCTCCGGGCGGCCGTCCCAGAAGATCATCAACTCGTAGGAGTCTTCGATCACCACCAGGCGGAACCGGCGAGCGGCGACCCGCAGCAACGCCCGCGCCAGTGTGGTCTTCCCGCACCCCGTCGGCCCGGCGATGATCAACGTCCCCTTCCGGTCCAGGATCCCTACCAGATAATCCCGGGCCTCCGGGGTGAGCACTCCCTCCGCCACCAACTGGTCCAGGTCCGGCGCCCGCCCTGGGCGGGCCAGCCGGAAGGTGAAGCAATCAGACGGCACGATGGGGGGAGCGGACCAGGAGACGCGCACGGTGAGGAAGCCTAACGGGGATGGCATGTCCAGGGAGAAGGCGCCCTCCGCTGCCGGCTTGATGTCGTTGGGGGTGCGGAGGCCAGAGCGCTCGCACAGCCGACGGATGCCCCCCACCAAGCGGTCGGGGTCCCGGACGGCGCCGGCAGCCTCCCATCTCCCGCGGCGGAAGACCCGGACGTAGCGGCGGTGCTGAATGGCAATGTCCTCCACGTCTGGATCTGCCAGGGAGGGATACAGCTCCCCCCAATCCAGAAGCTCCAACGCTGCCCGGCAGAGGGCCTCGCCGCTGGCGGATGGGCCCAACCGCTCCCGGGCCACCGCCAGCGCGTCCGCCGCCCCCGCCGGCCGGCCTTCCGTCCGCCGGGCCAGGAGCCCCCGCATCTCCTCCAACAGCGGGGCAGGGATCCCCGAATCCCCGTCCCGAATGACTTCTGCCGCCTCGATGGTCGGCTCCGGAAACATAGCGAACACCATCTTCACTTAACGTGGAGAAGCTGGATCTATCTTGTACAGCATCCCGCGATGGGAGGCCGCTTCAGAAGGCCGAATCCCCCAACGCGCGCAGCATCCGCTCCACGTCGGCGATCGCCTCCTCAATTACCGATTCCCCCGCCGCGATCTGCTCATCCAGCTGATGGCGCTCCTCCAGCCAGCGTCGGAAAACCTCCAGACGCCGCTCGACCTCTTCGAGGTAACCCTGAGCCGCCTCCCCCGACCAGATGGACGCCAGCTCGCCCTGGAGCGCCTTCCGCAGGTTCGCCAGGATCTGCTCCGGACGCTCATCCATCAGCGCGCGCCGATACCCGTGAACCGCATCCGGATCGTGGATCAACCACCCCGAAGCCCCCCGCGGATCGTAACCCATGGGTGTCCTCCTAGATCGAGGCGCTGCGATGTGGCTCCCCGATCACCCTTCGGAGACCGGGCTGGGATGTTCCGCCCACATCTGGCGCAGACGCGACAGCCCCTCCTCCAGCCATCTTGCCCCCTCCCCCCGCCGCATCCCCAGATCCCGTTCGATGGACGACAGCGGCCTCGGGGAGTATCCCTCCAGGCCGTAAAAGCGGATCAGGACCGCATGGGCGCGCGGCGCCTCCGCTCTCAACCGGCCGAGCATCGAGCGGATCGTGTGCTCGACCTCCAAGCTCTCATGGAAGTCCTCTCCCGACTCCAATCGCTCGAGGTCCTCCTCCGAAATCAAGGGCTCGAATTGGGCGGGGAGTCGGCGTTGGATCGCGCGGCGCAGGAAGAGGTCGAGGTGGAGGTAGAGGTAGGTGGTGAATCGGGCCCGATCCGGATCCCAGCGGTCGACAGCCTCGCAGGCGATCAGAAAGCCTTCCTGCACCAAGTCATCGTACTCCATCCAGCACGGAAGATCCAGTGTGCGGGCGATCCGAGCGGCGGCGCGCTCGATCAGCTGATGGATACGATCGAAGTCCGAGAAGGCCGCGTGCATCTTCTTCTCCGCCATGCCGAGGCATCCTCCAACGGATCAGGGATGAGCGCGTCGTCATAATGATAGCGGCCTCTGACCAACCAAAGGCATCGGGGTGCAGCAGAACAGGAAAAATGGGAAAGACGTGCCTCGGCTGGATACCGCCACGTCTCCTCACGCAAGGGGAGAGCTCCACGAGGAGGTTCGGGGCCGAGGACCGGCGATCCACCGGCTATCATCATGATGAACTCTCCTTCCCGGAGGGGCCGCGATGGGACGGATCTACCAGGTGGATTACGAACGGGCCTTCGCGTTGTGCGCCGAACTGGAGCGCA
>JBEPYX010000130.1:0-5536 GCA_041641155.1 Thermoflexus sp. | reverse complement strand
GGATCCCCCTCAAGAGGCGCCCCCCTCCGCGGACGATCCGCCTGCGGTGGGGGGTGGAGCGCTCCCCCGCTGGGCCAGGAGCTGCTCGAACTGCGCCCGCGTTTCCTCCAGCCACTTGCGCACTTCCTCGGCGCGGCGGCGGGCCTCGGCGGCGGCCTCCTCCGCGCGGCGACGGGCCTCCAGGAGGGCGGCCTCGGCCTGCGAGCGGGCCTGGCTCGTGAGCTCCTCAGCCTGGGACTTCAACTCGATCCCTCGTTCCCGCAACAGCCGACGGGTTTCCTCCCCCGAGCGGGGGGCGAACAGCAAGGCCACCACCGCACCCACCAGGGCCCCAGTCAGGAACCCGGTCAGGAACGCTCCGAACTCTCCACCGCTCTCCCGTTCCGCCATCGCTCACCTCCCCATCAGGAGATCTTCCGAAACGCAACACGAACTCCCGCGTGAAGGGCTCACCTCGCAACGGGCAAGCGCCCCTCCTGGCTTCAGGACACCCGACCCCGCAGCAGGCGGACGAGGGTGCGCAGCCCATGGGCGATGCCGGCCGTGACACTGGCGGCCTCGATCGTTGGCCGGACCAGCCGTCGGCTCAAAAAGGCGCTGGTCCCATGCACAGTGTCCACCGTCTCCCGCGCCCGCTCCAGGATCGGCTGGATCTCGTGCTGCAGCCAGTCCACCAAACGGATCAGGCGGTAAACCAGGAAGATCAGCGTCGCTGCGAGCAGGGACAGCTGAAGGGTCAAGGCGATGATCAGCACGTCCCGGAGGACGGCGGCGGTGGCCGGGTGGGTGTAGAGAAAAACCAGGAAGGCCACCGCCAGGGCGATGGTCACCCCCCCAAAAAGGATCCAGCCGATCGGAAGCCGGCGACGGATCGGAACCATGGGATTCCCCGCCATTCGGGTACAGAAGCCCTGCGCAGCTTGATTATAGCAGTATCTGAACGATCGGAAGGTCCCTGCACCGCGCCCATCCGGCATTTAGGCGCCAGCCCTTCCGAACGGGAACGAACCGGCTGCGCCGCCCGCGGCCCGTTAGACTGGGGCCTGTGGGGCTCCAGGGAAGGCCCATCCGCTCAGGGCTCCCGTGCGGCCGGTCCCCCGCTCCGTCATCCCTGAGCCTGGATTTGACAAGATCCGTCAATCCGCCTATAGTTAGGGATAGTCCTCATGAAGACCCGGCCCTCGCGCCCTAATCGACAATAGAGATCCGCTCCCTGGCCCCGGCGTGCCAGGGAAGGGTCTTTTGTTGTCTTTTCTTGATCCGACGTGAGGGGCCGATAGGGCAGATGGACGCTGATCGCTTCGGGATTCCGGCCGAACCCGGATGGAACGCCAGAGCCCGTGCGGCATCCCCGCGCGGTGCGGAAGCGGTTCACCCCAATCCGATTCCCACAATGGTGATTCGCTGGCCGAAGACCGGGGATGGGGAACTCTTGCCTGGGGTTGGATGATTCAGCGGCAGCCCAGGCCGGCGCGTCCACGGGTCGCGTCGGGCCTGGAGGTGAGATGGCGGTGGCCTCCCTCCCGGGATCCTTTCCTCCTCCGGCCACGGGGGAAGCCCGATCGGGTTCGCGCAGGGGGCAGCCCATGCTCCTTCGAGCTATCGGCGGGGGAGGCCCCGACGAGGGTTTGTGGATCCGTCCACCCGGTGCGCGCATCTGAACGCGACTTGAAGAGGAGGCGGCTGTGGAAGCCAAAGAGTTTCGCGCCTTGCGGATCTCGCTGGCCTCACCGGAGCAGATTCTGTCGTGGTCTTACGGCGAGGTCACCAAGCCGGAGACCATCAACTACCGCCGGCTGCGGCCGGAGAAAGACGGCCTGTTCTGCGAGGTCATCTTCGGCCCCACCCGGGACTATCAATGCTACTGCGGGAAATATAAAGGCCCCCGTTATAAGGGCATCGTCTGCGAGAAATGCGGCGTCGAGGTGACCCGGGCGACGGTGCGCCGGGAGCGGATGGGGCATATCAGCCTGGCCGCGCCGGTTGCCCACATCTGGTACACCCGACGGGTCCCCTCCTACTTGGGCCTGCTGCTGGACATCTCCCGGCGCAACTTGGATCGGGTCCTCTACTTCGCCCAGTATGTGATCACCGCCGTCGATGAGGAAGCACGGCAGCGGGCCCTCAAACGTTTGGAAGAGGAATTCGAGCGCGAGCGCCGCGCCATTGAAGCCAAATATCAAAAGGAAATCGAGGCGATCCTGACGAAGGTCCAAAAGCTGGAGGAGCGGGAGCGCCAGAAGCTGGCGGACCGGGAGGCGCGGATCGAGGAGAAGTGGGACGCTGAGGTCGAGGCCCTGATGCGGGAGGCCCAGCGCATCCAAGCGCGTCTGGAGGAGCGGCTGGGCAAGACCATCCGCGCCCCGATCGTCTTCGAGCCCACGGGGGAGGTGATCGCGGACGCCGGGGAGACCATCGGCCGGGAGCATCTGGCTTCCCTGAAGCGGATACTAGATGAGCAGCTGAGCCGGATCAAGGAACGGGAGACAGCGGAGCGCTCCCGCGCCCTGGCCAAAACCGAGGAGACCCTCAAGGCGCTCCGGGAGGCGGCGGAGGGGAAGATCGCCGCCCTCAAGGATCAGGCCGCCCGCGAGATCGAGGCGCTGCGCCAGCGGATCCAAGCGGAGCGCGATGAGCTGGCGGGCCTGGCCCCCTTGCAGTTCCTGGGCGAGAACAAGTATCGGGAGCTGAAGAGCAAGTGGGGGCAGGTGTTCAAGGCCGAGATGGGGGCGGAGGCCTTCCTGGAGATCCTCCAGCGCCTGGACCTGGAGCAGATGGCCAAGGAGCTGTGGCAGGAGATCCGCCAGGCCAAGTCCAAGCAGCGCCGCAAGAAGGCCATCAAGCGCCTGCAGATCGTCCGCGCCTTCCTGCGGAGCGGCAACCGCCCCGAGTGGATGATCCTGCGGGTGCTGCCCGTCCTGCCGCCGGACCTCCGACCTATGGTCCAGCTGGACGGGGGGCGCTTCGCTACCTCGGACTTGAACGACCTTTACCGGCGGGTGATCAACCGGAATAACCGCCTGAAGCGGCTGCTGGAGCTGGGGGCGCCCGATGTCATCATCCGCAACGAAAAGCGCATGCTTCAGGAGGCCGTGGACGCGCTCATCGACAACTCCCAGCGGGGTAAGGCCATGTCCCGCCGCGGGCGCCGCGAGCTCAAGTCCCTCAGCGACATGCTGCGGGGGAAGAAGGGACGCTTCCGCCGCAACCTGCTCGGCAAACGGGTGGACTACTCCGGTCGCTCGGTCATCGTGGTGGGGCCACAGCTGAAGCTCCACCAGTGCGGCCTCCCCAAGTCGATGGCCCTGGAGCTCTACAAGCCGTTCGTGATCGCCAAGCTCATCCAGTATAACTACGCGGCCAACATCAAGAGCGCCCGGCGGCTGATCGAGCGCCAACGGCCGGAGGTCTGGGAGGTGCTGGAGGAGGTCATCAAGGAGCGGCCGGTGCTCCTCAACCGGGCCCCCACCCTCCACCGCCTGGGGATCCAGGCCTTCGAGCCGGTGTTGGTGGAAGGCAAGGCGATCCAGATCCACCCCTTGGTTTGTGCCGCCTTCAACGCGGACTTCGACGGGGACCAGATGGCCGTTCATGTCCCGCTTTCGGACATGGCCGTCTGGGAGGCCCGCAACCTCATGCTGTCCAGCAAGAACCTCCTTCTGCCGGCCAACGGCGAGCCGGTGGTCGGCCCCACCAAGGATATGGTGCTGGGCTGCTACTACATGACGATGACCCTCCCCAACGGCCAGGCGGAGGCCCCCAAGGTCTTCACCGGCCTGGAGGAGGTTGAGCTGGCCTATCACCTGGGCAAGGTGGCGCTCCACACCCCCATCCGCGTCTACGTCGAGACGGTCTACGACGAGAACGGCCAGCGCTATCCGGATGGGCGGCCGCGCCGGCGCCTCATCGAAACCACGGTCGGGCGGGCCCTCTTCAACCTGGTCCTGCCCGAGGGGCTGCGCTTCATCAACGAGACCATGGACAAGGGACGGCTGAAGGATCTGGTGGCCCAGTGCTTCCAGTGGCTGGGGCCGGAGGCCACGGTGGAGATGGTGGACCGGCTGAAGGAGATCGGCTTCCGCTACGCCACCCGCTCCGGCATCACCATTGCCGTGGCCGACCTTCCGATCCCGCCGGCCAAGCGGGACGTGCTAGCCCGCTACGAGGCCCTGGTGGCGGAGGTGGAGCGCCAGTATCGGCGCGGCCTGCTCACCGAGGAGGAGCGCTACAACCGGGTGATCGACCTATGGCAGCGGGCGACCAACGAGATCGCCGAGGCCGTCAAGCAGAACATGAGCCCCAACAACAACGTGGCCATCATGGCCATCTCGGGGGCCACCAAAGGCGGCTTCCAGCCGGTGGCCCAGCTGGCTGGGATGCGCGGCCTGATGGCGGACCCCACCGGGCGGATCATCGAGCTCCCCATCCGATCCAACTTCCGGGAGGGGTTGACCACCATCGAGTATTTCATCTCGACCCACGGCGCCCGGAAGGGGCTGGCCGACACCGCGCTGCGCACAGCCGACGCGGGCTACCTCACCCGCCGCTTGGTGGATGTGGCCCAGGATGTGATCGTCAACGCCTACGACTGCGGGACCCGCTCGGGCATCTGGATCCGGGCGAGCGACGATGTGGGCGGCCAGACCCTGCGGGAGCGGATCTTCGGCCGCGTCCTGGCCGCGCCGGTCTTCGATCCCCGCACCGGCGCCCTCATCGCCGACACCGGCACGCTCCTCGATGAGACCCTGTCGGAGCGCATCGAGAAGGCAGGGGTCCAGGAGGTCTACGTCCGCTCGCCGATGACCTGCCAGCTCCGCTACGGGGTCTGCGCCCTCTGCTACGGCCGCGACCTGGGGACGGGGCGGCTGGTGGAGGTGGGCACAGCGGTAGGCATCATCGCCGCCCAATCCATCGGTGAGCCCGGGACGCAGCTCACCCTCCGGACCTTCCACACCGGTGGCGTGGCCGGGGTGGCGGACATCACCCAAGGTCTGCCGCGGGTGGAGGAGCTCTTCGAGGCCCGCCGGCACCCCAAGGGCGAAGGCCTGATGGCTGACATCGACGGCGTCGTCCACATCTACCGGACGGAGGACGGGGCGCGGCGGATCCGCCTGGTGAAGAGCGATCGGAAGGAAGACGTCTACGAGATCCCGGGCAACTGGTCGATCAAGGTGGAGGACGGCCAGGAGGTGGTCGAAGGCCAGGTGCTGGCCAGCCGCGGGGAGCAGCAGATCACCGCTCGACACGCCGGCCGTGTGGTCTATCGGAAGGGCGAGCCCCTTAAGGTGGTCTACGAGCTCCGCGAGGAGCGGGAATACGAGGTCCCCGCCACCGCCCGCCTCCTGGTGGAGGAAGGTCAGAAGGTGAAGGCCGGCGATGCCTTGACCGAAGGGCCCAAGAATCCGCACCGGATCCTGCGCCTGCTGGGCCGCGAGGCCGTGCAGCTGTACCTGCTGAGCGAGCTGCAGAAGGTCTACCGCTCCCAGGGCGTGAACATCAACGACAAGCACTTCGAGATCATCATCCGCAAGATGCT
>JBEPYX010000129.1:0-5540 GCA_041641155.1 Thermoflexus sp. | reverse complement strand
CTCGCCGGAGCGGCTGGGGCCCATCGGCTGGCGGAACCGACAGGGGATCGAGGACGCCCGCAACTTGGTGCATTACTACCGCTTGACGCCGGACAACCGATTGCTGATGGGCGGGGGCGATGTGGGGGTTCCCTTCGGGGACCGCATGGATCGGGATGCGGATGATCGGATTTTCCGGGAGCTGGAGGATTACATCCCCCGGGTCTTCCCCTCCCTCCGCGGGGTGCAGATCGAATATCGGTGGGGCGGGCCGGTCTCGGTGACTGTGGACATGGCGCCGGCGATCGGCTTCCTCGGCGATCGCCGCGCGGTCTACGCGCTGGGCTGCATTGGCCATGGGGTGGCCCTGACCACGATGAACGGCCAGATCGTGCGGGATCTGATCCTGGAGCGTCGGACGGCGCTCACGGATCTCTTCTTCGTGAACCGGCGGGTGATCCCCTGGCCTCCGGAGCCCATCCGCTTCGCCCTCGGCCATTTGATCCGGGGTTATATGCGGCTGGAAGATCGGGTGCTGGATCGAGGAGCGATCGGAGCCAGCTGACCTATGGCGAAGGAGCCGCGCCTGGAGGATCTCGAGCGGGCCCTGGCCCTCAAGCGCCGGGAGGTCCGGCTGAAGCGCTGGATCCGCGAGGGGCGCCTACCCACCGATGAGGCGCCGCCCCCCGCCTCGGTCGCGTCGGCCCCTCCGGCTCTCCCTCCGGATCCTTCCTACCGTGCGGAGGTGGAGTGGGAGGAGCGTCGCCCCCGGATTCGGATCCGTTTTCCGCGCCTGGCGTGGTCGGCCTGGCGGGATCGCCTGCTGCTGGGGGTCGAGATCGCGGCGGTCTTGGGGGCGGTGGCCTTGTTGCTGTCCTCCTGGCGGGCGATGCAGGGGATGCGGCCCGAGGCAGGGGCCTTCCGGGGCACTCCTTCCCCGACCCCCCTGATCCAGGCGGTGGTCCTCCCGGGGGGACATCGCCCCCCGACGGCGCCCGGGGGGGCGGCCCCGAACCCGGAGGAGATCCCGGAGCATCTGCGGGCGCTGGTCGCTGCACTCCCCACTCCGGTCCCCATCACCCCGGGCCCGCGCAGCCCGACACGGATCGTGATCCCTGCCATCGGGGTGGATGCTCCTATCGTTCCGGGAACGGATTGGGAGGCGCTGAAGAAGGGGGTCGGGCATCATCCCGGGACCGCGAACCCGGGGGAGCGGGGGAACATGGTGCTGGCCGCCCACAACGACATCTATGGGGAGATCTTCCGCGATCTGGAGAAGCTTCGGCCGGGGGATGAGATCTGGGTTTACGCGGGAAGCCAGGCCTATCGCTATGTGGTGGTCCAGAAGCAGATCGTGCTCCCAACCCAGGTCGAGGTGATGGCCCCGACCCGGGACCCGGTGGTGACCCTGATCACGTGCTATCCTTACCTGGTGGATACCCATCGGCTGGTGGTGGTGGGGGAGCTGCGGTAGCGGCGCTCCCGCGAAGGGTGGATATCGCCCGCGCGAGGTCCCGGCGATGGGGGAGCTGGATGTGGGGGTCATCATCGTCAACTACAACACCCGGGATTTGTTGCGGCGCTGCCTGGAGACCGTGCGCGCCAGCGAGGGGGTGGCGTTTGAAGTCTGTGTGGTGGACAACGCCTCCACGGATGGCAGCGCGGAGATGGTGGCGGAGGAGTTCCCGGGTGTGCATGTGATCCGCAGCCCGGTGAACGGGGGCTACGCCTACGCCAACAATTTGGGGCTCCGGTTCTTCGGCTTCGCCCTTCCCCAAGCCGATCCCAGACCGCGATACGTCCTGTTGTTAAATCCCGACACCGAGGTGCCGCCGGATGCCCTGGCCCGCATGGTCGCCTTCATGGACGCCCATCCGGAGGCCGGGGCAGCGGGCCCGAAGATCGTCCGGCCGGATGGCTCCCTGGACCTCGCCTGTCGCAGGAGCTTCCCCACCCCTGAGGTGGCCTTCTATCGGTTCTCGGGCTTGAGCCGGCTGTTCCCGCGGAGCCCCCGTTTCGCCCGGTATAATCTGACGTTCCTCGATCCCGATCAAACCCATGAAGTGGACTCTGTGGTAGGGGCCTTCATGATGGTGCGTCGGGAGGCCATCATGCAGGTCGGGTTGCTGGACGAATCGTTCTTTATGTATGGGGAGGATCTGGATTGGGCCTATCGGATCAAGCAGGCGGGATGGAAGATTTATTATTATCCCGCCGTGGTGGTGCTTCATGTCAAGCGGGCGTCCAGCCGGATGAGCCCGCGGGCCCGATATGAGTTCAACCGGGCGATGTGGGTCTTCTACCGCAAGCACTACCGGTCCATGACCCCCTGGTGGCTGGACCTCCTGGTGCGGGCCGGGTTGGTGTTGAGGGGGGGGTGGCGGCTTTGGGCGGAGATGCGGCGGGATCTCCAGGGAATGCCGCGGGGCCTCTCCCTTGGGCCTCAGGGGAGGGGCGGGGATCCTCAGGCGACCCAACCAGAAGCGGAAAGGGGGTAGGGGATGGGCCGGAAGCGCGCACGCTGGCTGTTGAGCGGCTTGTTGCTCTCGAGCGACATCGGGCTGGCCGCCCTCGCCTTCTATGCTGCTTACCAGATCCGGACTCGCCTGCCGTGGCCTTACCCGCCGCCCAACTTGGGAGGGTTCGAGAAATACCTTCCGATGATGGGGGCCTTGTTGATATGGACTGTCGTCATATTCTTCCTCTCCCGCCTGTATCATCTGGGACGGGCGACTTCGCGTCTGGATGAGGTCTCTCGGGCTGCGGGCGCTTTCTCCCTAGCCATGGTGTTCACAGTGGCCACCGTTTCCCTTGCGTTCAAAGAGACCCTTCTCGCCTTCGACTATCCGCGGGCCATGGTGTTCTACGCTTGGGCTCTGGGCATCTTGGGGATCAGCGCCGGGCGGATGTTCCTGCGCGGCCTGTGGGGGGCGCTGCGGGCCCGGGGTTGGGATCGCAGCCGCATGCTGATCGTGGGGACGGGGGAGGCGGCCGAGGCGGTGATCCGGCGCATCCAAAGCGCCCCTTGGTTCGGCTATGAGGTGATCGGGGTGGTGGCCCTGCACAGCGACGGCGTCACCCAGGTGGCGGGGGTCCCCGTGATCGGGACCGCCGAGGATCTTCCCGATCTGGTTTACGCGCGGGACGTGGACGAGGTGTTGATCGCTGTCCCCGAGGCGCCCCACAGCGAGGTGTTGCGCCTGATCTCCCTCTGCGAGCGCAGCAATCTTTCGATTAAGATCTACCCGGATATCTTTCAGCTCATCGCCACGCAACCCTCCCTGGACGATCTGGGGGGTCTGCCGCTGCTGACCGTGCGGGATGTGGCCCAGCGGGGCTGGAAACTGGCCCTCAAGCGGGCGATGGACATCGTGGGGGCGAGCGTGGGGCTCATCCTGCTCTCCCCGTTGATGTTGCTGATCGCGATCCTGATCAAGCTGGACTCCCCGGGCCCGGTCTTCTACGTGCAAGAGCGCATGGGGCTCGACGGCCGGCCCTTCTTGATGTTGAAGTTCCGGTCGATGCGGGCGGATGCGGAGAAGGAGGGGCCGGGTTGGACGCGGCCGGACGACCCGCGGCGGACCCGGGTGGGGGCGATCCTGCGGCGGCTCAATCTGGACGAGCTGCCGCAGCTGATCAACGTGCTGTTGGGGGACATGAGCCTGGTGGGGCCGCGGCCGGAGCGTCCGGTGTATGTGGAGCAGTTCCGCCGTGTGATCCCCCGCTACATGGAGCGCCATCGGGAGAAGGCGGGCATCACCGGCTGGGCCCAGATCAACGGCCTGCGGGGAGACACCTCCATCGCCGAGCGGACCAAATACGACCTGTGGTATGTGGAGAACTGGTCGTTGTGGTTGGACATCAAAATCCTTTTGCGTACCTTGGTGCAAACCTTGACCTTCCGCAGTCCGAACGCGTATTAGCGGGTCCTGCGGGGTGGGCCAAGGGCCTCTTCGGCGGGCGCCCCGGACCTGAGCGCCTCCCGGGTTGCGGTGGAGGGGATCCTCGTGGGGGGGTGGATCTCGTCGGATGCGTGGGATTTCGTTGAATCTGGGGGTGCGGATGGAGAAGGCGATGGGCGAGCGGGTCGAGCGGTTGGTGGGGAGGTTGCGGTCGATGCTGCGGGCGGATCAGGTTGCCGTGGAGCCGGTGGACCGGCTGGTGTATGGCTATGATGCCACGTGGGTGGAGGGGCTGCCCGACGTGGTGATCCATGCGGAGTCGGTGGCGGACGTGGCCGCGGTCCTTCGCATAGCCCAAGAGATGGAGGTCCCGGTGGTCCCTCGGGGTGGGGGGACGGGGCTAGCGGGAGGATCCGTTCCGATTGCGGGGGGGATTTGTTTGAATCTGGCGCGGATGAATCGGATCCGGGCGATTGACCCGGCGGATGGGGTGGCGGTGGTGGAAGCGGGGGTGATCACCTTCGCCCTTCAGAAGGCGGTGGAGGCCTATGGGTTGTTCTATCCGCCGGATCCGGCATCGCTCTACATGTCCACCATCGGAGGCAATGTGGCCACCAATGCGGGGGGGCCGCGCTGTTTGAAGTATGGGGTGACGCGGGACTATGTGCTGGGGCTGGAGGTGGTCATCCCAGGTGGGGAGGTGTTGCGGTTGGGCGGACGGGTGATGAAGGACGTGTCGGGGTACGATCTGAAGCATCTATTCATCGGGTCTGAGGGGACGTTGGGGGTGATCACGGAGGTGACGGTGCGCTTGCTCCCGCGGCCGCCGGCTTTCGGGGCGATGGCGGTGGCGTTCGATTGTCTGGAGGCGGCGGGGGAGGCAGTGGTTGCGATCCTGCGCGCTGGGGTGCTGCCGTTGATGGCGGAGCTGATGGATCGGGGGGTGGTGCGGGCGGTGGAGGCTTTCCAGCGGCGGGGGCTGCCGGAGGAGGCGGGGGCGGTGTTGTTACTGGCGGCCGATGGGGAGGCGGAGGCGGTGCGGGCGGATCTGGCGCGGATGGCGGATACGGTGAAGGCCTTCGGCGGCCGCGTATTTCGCATAGCCAATGATGCCGAGTCAGCAGAGACCTTGTGGGAGATCCGCCGCCAAGCCTCGCCGGCCATCGCCCGGCTCGCTCCGCATAAATTCAGTGAGGACATCACCGTTCCCCGCTCCCAGATCCCCGAGATGGTCCGCCGGATCCAGCAGATCGCCCACGACACTGGCGTGTCCATCGTGCTCTACGGGCACATCGGGGACGGGAATCTACACCCCACCTTACTCTGCGACCGTCGGGATCCCGATGCGATGGCCCGAGTCGCTGATGCCGCCGCCCGCATCTTCCACGCCGCCCTGGAGCTCGGCGGCGTCCTCTCCGGAGAGCACGGCATCGGGCTGCTTAAGCTGGATTTCATTCCCTATGCGTTTCCCCCTTCGATGATCGAGAAATTCTGGGCGATCAAATCCCTCTTCGATCCCAAACATATCATGAACCCCGGGAAGAAGTTGCCGCTCCCTTCCAGCTGGATATAACATTAGCAGGAGATCCCACCTCCGCCCTCCAACGGCGCTCGGGAGGGCAGGGGATCGGGGACATGATCCCTATCCCGGAGGGGACA
>JBEPYX010000128.1:0-5575 GCA_041641155.1 Thermoflexus sp. | reverse complement strand
TTGAACCGCCGGTCAATGCCCAGCCCAGCGCAGACCCGCCCCGGCCCGCGCAGCCAGTCCCGCATCGGGATCCCCGGGCGGCGGCGGGCGATCCATTCGAGGCCCTCCTCGGGCTCTAGGGCCCGGATCAGGATGGCCGCGGGGAAGCCCTCCGGTTCGGTGACGATGTTCAGGCAGCAATGCTGGCCGTAGATCAAGTAGACATAGGCATAGCCCGGCGGTCCATACATCACCGCGTTGCGCGCCGTCCGGCCAACCGCCGCATGGGAGGCCTGGTCGTCCTCCCCGATGTAGGCTTCCACCTCCACGATCCGCCCGGAGATCCGACGCCCACGGAACCGACGGACCAGGCGTCGCCCCAACAGGTCGCGGGCGACCTCGAGGGTTGGCCGCTCGAAGAAGGCGCGGGGGAGCCGCTCTCTCTCTTTAAGATCCTGCACCGTTTGTCCTCCGAGGACAGGATGGCGGATGCCGAGCGCCTAACCCCGCTGGTCCGGGGGTGCGAAGCCCAGCTCCGCCAGCCGCGCCACCGGATCCCGCGCGCTGAGGAAGGCTTCCTCCAGGATCACCGCGTGGAAGCCCAACGCCCGGGCCTCTGCGACCTCGTGGGGGGTGGAGATCCCGCCGGCCAGGAGCGTGAGGGCGGGCTCGGGGAGCCGCGGTCGCAGCCGCGCCGGCAGCCCCGGATCCACTTCGAAGGTCCGCCAATCCCGGCGCTGGACCACGAAGGTGCGGAGGCCGGCCGCATGGGCCGTGGCGATCTCCTCCTCCGTGCGGATCTCCGCCAGCACCTCGAGACCACACTCGGCGGCGGCCTCAAGGATCGCCCGCAGGCCGGATGGGCTCAGCATCCCTACGCTGATCCAGATGGCGTCCGCGCCGAAGGCCCGGGCCTCCAAGACCTGAAAGGGGTCGAGGAAGAAATCGTGGCGGATCACGGGGAGGGCCAGCCGCCGGCGGAGCAGGGCCTGCTTGACCGCGGCCAGGTGCTCCAGGCGTCCCTGGTAGTAGCGGGCGTCGGTCATCACGGCCAGGGCCGCCGCACCGTGGGTCGCCAGGGAGAGGGCGAGGTGGACGGGGTCGTAAGCGGGCCGCAGCAGGCCGCGGAAGGGGGCGGCCCGCATGAGGGCGACCACCGGCCGGAGCCGGCCGTGGGGGTCAGGTAGGACGGTTCGCAAGGGGAGAGGGGCGGGCCACAACCGGGCCTGCAGGCGCAGCGTCCCCTCGTCCAACACCCGGCGCCGCCGCGCCAGCTCCTCTCGCTTATCCTCCAGGATCAGCTCCAGGAAGCGGCCACGCCGCCGAGCCCGTTCCCAGACGCTCATGAGGCCTTGGGGGATCGCGAGGGGGCTTTCGCCGCCCGCGCCTTCCGGGCGGGCTGGAGCTCCGCGCTGAAGCGCTGATACAGCGCGATCAGGTTGCGGTGATGCAGTTGGGGAGCGAGTCCGTTCAGGGCGATGCGGGGGATCCCACAGCTCTCCACGTCGATCTCCCGCAGCGCCTCGCGGGGCTTCCCCTGCTGGACGTAGCGCCGCACCTCGCGCGTGATCGTGTTCAGGTAGTTGATGCTCGCCTGGATCACATCGGGGACCTCCCCACGGAGGATGGGCTCGCCGTGGCCGGGGACCATGATCTCGATGGGGAGATCCCGGAAGCGCTGGAGGGTGGCGATGGTCTGGTCCACATCGCCGTCCACGATGTAAGGGATGGGCATCATCACATCCCCGGTGAAGAGGATACGATCCTCCCGGACGTAGACCGCGAGCCCGTCCGGGGAATGGCCGGGGGCGTGGAACAGATGGAGGGTCTTGTTGCCCAAGCGCAGCAGCAGATCGCCTTCCTCCACCATTACCTCTGGGAGGCGGAGGGTCACCGGGGCGAAGGCCGGCTCCTGGGCCTTGGCCCGCTGGAGGGCCTCCTCCCCGTGCTCCTCGAGGCGCTTCCGGCAGAGGGCGTGGGCGATGGCGATGGCGTTAGGGAAGAAGCACGCGCCGAGGGTGTGATCCGTATGGTAGTGGGTGAGGATGAGGTAGACGGGGCGCCCCTCGGCCTCCTTCTCCACCAAGGCGAGGATCGCCCGGGTCTCCTCGGGGAAGGGGAGCGTGTCGACCACCACGATCCCCTCCAGGGCCAGGATCACCCCCGCGTTCACCTGGGCGTAGAAGTCGCTCGTGAAGACGTAGATGTCATCCGTGATCCGATCCCGCTGCATGCGCGAAAGCCCCCTCCCCCTGGACGTTCCGGGGTGATGATGGCGCCCGCTCCCTATTCCGATCCATCGCACGCATTTTACGGAGGCTTGTGGGGGGCGTCAACTGTTCGAGCATGTCTTGTGGGGCGAGCGTCCCGTCCGATCGGGATTTAGATTAACATGCCGGGGTAAGCGTGCCGAAAACCGATGCACAGGAGGCGCGGCCATGGAGGGACGCGTGGTGCTGATCACCGGGGCGAGCAGCGGGATCGGGGCGGCGACGGCGCGCCAGCTGGCCCGAGACGGGATGCGGGTGGTCCTCACGGCCCGGCGTCGGGATCGGCTTGAGGCCCTGGCCCAGGAGATCCGCGCCCGGGGCGGCGCGGCGCTGGTCATCCCGGCGGAGCTCGCCGATCCATCGGCCCGGCAGGCGCTGGTGCGCGAGGTGGAGGCCACGTGGGGCCCGGTGGAGGTGCTCATCAACAACGCCGGGTTCGGCTACTACGGGACGGTGGAGGAGACCCCGTGGGAGGTGGTGGAGCGGATGTTCGCCGTGAACATCCTGGCGATGATCCACCTGACCCAGCTGGTGACGCCGGGCATGCGGCGGCGGGGGCGTGGGCATATCATCAACGTCGCCTCCGTCGCCGGCCACATCGCCGCGCCGCCGCTGACGGTCTATTCCGCCACCAAGTTCGCCGTCGTGGGGTTCAGCGAGGGATTGCGCCGCGAGCTGGAGCCGCACGGCATCCATGTGACGGTGATCAGCCCAGGCCCCGTCCGCACGGAGTTCGGGCGCGCGGCCAGCGGCCTGGCGGTGGACCCGGGCGAGGTGCCGGGGGGCCTGGACCCGGAGGCGGTGGCCCGGGCGATCCGCCAGGCGCTTCGGCGGCCGGCCCGGGAGATCGTGATCCCCGCCCGTTATCTCCCGGCGATCTGGCTGAACCATATGGCGCCCCGCCTGGTGGATTGGGGAGCCGCTCGGCATGGCCGCGCGTGGCTGCGCCATCTAGAGGAGGCGCGTACCCGCGGGGCGGCGTCGGGGGATGCCCCCACGGGATGACGGTCCGTTGAAGGACGGGCGCTCAGGGGATCTATCCCATCCATCGGGGAGCCGGCGCTATCGAGGCCCCTCAGATCCGTTGCGCTCCAAGAGGAGACGTCGGACCACCGGCTCCACACTCAAGATATCGGGGACGTGGAAATCCGCCCCTTCCTCCGGAGGTCCCCCGACCAGGATCGTGATCATCCCCAGCGCCCGCGCCGGGCGGAGGTTGCGGGCGGAGTCGTCGACGAAGACGCACTCTGGCCCGTGCGCCTTCAGTTGCTGGAGGATGCGCCGGTAGGCCTCGGGGTCCGGCTTGTTGGCATACCCCAAGCGGCGCACGTCGAGGATGAGGGGGAAGTGGTGGGCAACCCCCAGGCGTTCAAGCACCCGTCGGGCGTGTTCCTCGCTGGCGTTGGTGAAGATCACCTTCGTTAAGGGGATCCGGCCCAGCATACGCTCCAGGTCCGGGCTGGGCTGGATGTAGGCGTCCAGCGGCACGTCGTGGACGTAGGCCAGGTAATCCTCGGGGTCGATCCCGTACTCCTCCATCAGCCCCCGCAGGGTGGTGCCGTATTGGGCGTAGTAGCGCTGGCGCAGCGCCTCAGCCTGGTCAGGGGGGAAGCCCAGGCGTTCCACCATATAACGCCCGATCCGCTCGCTGATGAGGTCCATCAACCCGGAGCGGCGGGGGTATAGCGTATCATCCAGATCCAGGATCAGGTAGCGCAACGGCGGGCCGCCCATGGTTTCCTGGCGCGCATGCTTATCCCCCCCAGGGGATGTTTAGTATATTGCGGAGACGGGCAGAGGGCCAAATTTTCTTCTTTTGCCGTTCGACCCGTGTGGGCGGCCGTGCCTCTCCCTCCATACCCCAGTATGGGCCAAGGGGTTTCTTCCTCGGGCGGGGGAATCCGTCTCAAGCGAAGCGGATGGTGGCGCGTTCGTTCTCGACGGAACGCAGCGCTCCTTCGCGGGTTTCCACTACGCCGACGAGGTCATACGTCATCGCCCCAGTGATGCGCACGGGGAGGAAGTGGCCGACCGGCCACTCCCCCTCCACCAGCACCAGCCCGTCAATTTCCGGGGCATCCCGATAGGTCCGCCCCACGCTCAACCCGTCCCCCACGCCTTCGATCAATACCTCTAAGGTTTTCCCGACTAGGGCCTGGTTTTTGCGCAGGGAGATCGGCTGCTGGGCCGCCATCAGCCGCTCGTAGCGCTCCTGCTTCACTGCCTCCGGGAGGTGGCCGGGCTGCCTGGCCGAGGGCGTCTCCGGCTCATACGAATACGTGAAGCACCCCACCCGATCGAACTCCAGGTCCTGGACGAACCGGAGCAGCGCCTGGAACTCCTCCTCCGTCTCCCCCGGATAGCCCACGATGAAGGTGGTGCGGATGGCGATGTCGGGCATGGCCCGGCGAAGCTTCTCGATCGTGCGGTAGACCCACCCGAGGTTGGCCGGGCGGCGCATCCGCCGCAGCACCGCCGGATGGCCGTGCTGAAGCGGCAGATCCAGGTAGTGGGCGACCTGCGGGTAGCGGGCCATCACCTCGATCAGGCGATCGGAGACGGCACCCGGGTAGGCATACATGATGCGGATCCACTTCACCTCGGGGACCCGCTGCACCAGGCCCTCGATGAGCATCGGCAGCCCATCCCGGATCCCCAGATCATGGCCGTAGTCCGTGGTGTCCTGGGCGATCAGGATCAGCTCCCGCACCCCCTGGTCGACCAGGCTGCGGGCCTCCGCCCAGATGGCCTCGGGGGGGCGGCTGACGGCGGGGCCCTTAATGAGGGGGATAGCGCAGAAGGCGCACGGGCGGCGGCAGCCGTCGGCGATCTTGAGGTAGGCGCTGACCCCCTGCACCGCGGCCCGCAGCACCCCTCGCTCCTCCCGGCGGATCGGGCCGTCCTCCGGGATGTGGAAGAGGGGCTCCGGGGCCATCCGCCCCCGCAGCCGCTCGATGAACTCCAGGATGTCCATCCAGCGCCGGGTGCCGATCACCCCGTCAATGCCGGGCACCTCCTCTACGAGGCGGGCCCCCCAGCGCTGGGCGAGGCATCCGGCGGCGATGAGCAGCTGCCCCTTCTTCTTCCGCGCCGCCAG
Organism: Thermoflexus sp.; assembly: GCA_041641155.1. GTDB lineage: Bacteria > Chloroflexota > Anaerolineae > Thermoflexales > Thermoflexaceae > Thermoflexus. The sequence goes on along the minus strand of JBEPYX010000128.1, from coordinate 229 downwards.
CTCCCGCAGCACCTGAAGGGATTCTCGCCGGGCGGCCTCAATGAAGCCGCAGGTGTTCACGATGAGCACGTCCGCTCGGGCCGGGCGATCCACCGATTCATATCCGGCCTCCTCCAGCAGCTGGGCCATGCTCGCCGAGTCCACCGCGTTCTTCGCGCAGCCCAGGGTGATCAGATGATAGCGCTTCCCGGATGCGGAGATTTTGGGCATGCTCGCGCTCCGTTGGGGA
>JBEPYX010000127.1:0-5591 GCA_041641155.1 Thermoflexus sp. | reverse complement strand
AGGGTATACATCACTGTGTCCAGATCCGGGCACACCAAGAGGCCGTGCCACTCGAAATCGTCCCCCGTGTTCACGATCACCGTGAGGTCCTCAGGGGGGAGCACCTGGGCGAACCCATGCGCCATCCGGGCGCCCCCGACCCCGCCGGCCAACACCACGACGCGCATCGCACGCTCCTCGGCGAGGATTTGGCAAGACACAGGCACGCGGCTATGATGAGAAGACGGCTAGACCCAGGCGCTCAGCGGAATGCGGAAGATGCCTCGCCGCTCATCCGCCTCCCGAGATCGTCCCAACCGCCGCGCCGTCCCGCGAGCGGGGGGACGGGAGACCGCCTCCGTCCGGTGGATCCTTTGATGAGGCGCAATCATCTGCACAGCCGGATGGGCTTGAAGGGGAGCGTCATCGCCCATCACCTCCCGATGGCCTTCGCGAGGAACCGATGTCCCTGATCGAGGAGATCAAATCCCGGCTGGACATCGTAGCGATCATCGGCGAGAGCGTCAAGCTCCGCCGCTCGGGGAAGAACTACATCGGGTTCTGCCCCTTCCACCACAATGTGCGCACGCCGGCCTTCGTGGTCTTCCCCGACACCCAGACGTGGCGCTGCTTCGGGGCGTGCAACACCGGCGGGGACATCTTCCAGTTCGTGATGCGGCGGGACGGCCTGACCTTCGCCGAGGCCCTGCGGGTCCTGGCGCAACGGGCCGGCGTCCCCCTCGAGCCCAAGGCACCGGAGGCCGAGGCCCGCGAGCGGGCGCGCGCCCGCCTGCGAGAGGTCCTGGAAGCCGCCGCCCTCTTCTATCAGCACCAGCTGCGCCAGGCGCCCGAGGCCGAGCCCGCCCGGGCCTATCTCGCCGCCCGGGGGCTCTCCCCGGAGACCATCGACCGCTTCGCCCTGGGCTACAGCCCCAACGCCTGGCACGCCCTGATCGACGCCATGCGCCGTCGGGGCTTCACGCTGGAGGAGCTGCAGGCCGCGGGCCTGGTGGTGGCCCGAGAGGACGGCACGGCCTTCGATCGGTTCCGCGGCCGCCTGATGATCCCCATCCGGGATCCCCAGGGTCACATCATCGGATTCGGGGCTCGCGCCCTGAGCGGGGAGGAGCCGAAATACCTCAACTCCCCTCAGACGATTCTGTTCGACAAGAGCGCCGTGCTCTTCGCCTTGGACCTGGCGCGGGCGGAGATCCGCCGAACCGGCGTGGCGGTGATCGTCGAGGGTTACTTCGATGCGATGATGGCCCATCAGGCGGGCTTCGCCAACGTGGTGGCCGCCCTGGGGACCAGCCTCAGCGAGGCGCAGCTACGTCTCCTGAGCCGTGGGCTGCGGCGGCTGGTGCTGGCCCTGGACGCCGACCCGGCGGGGATGCACGCGGTGCTGCGCGGCCTGGCCTCGGCCCGCACCGCCTTCCCCGAGTCTACCCTCGAGCTGGGCCCCCGCGGCCTGATCCACCTGAGCGGACAGCTGGGGGTGGACCTGCGGGTGTTGACCCTGCCGGAGGGGATGGATCCCGACGAGCTGATCCGCCGGGACCCCACAGGCTGGGCCCGGGCGGTGGAAGGGGCGCGCCCGGTCATCGCGTTCCTGCTGGATTACCTCGCCGCTCAGCATCCGCTCGAGGATCCCAAGGGGAAAGCCGCCTTCGTGCGGGAGGTCGTCCCCATCTTGGCAGCCATCCCCGACCCGGTGGAGCGGGACGTATACATCCAGCAAGCCGCCCGCATGGCCCGGCTCAACGAGCGGGTCCTCCTTGAACAGGTGACCAGCTACCGCATGAGCGGATCCAAACGCCGCTCCCGGCAAAGGGCGGGTGAGCCCCCGGGGACCCTGAAAGGCCCAGAGGCGCTGGGAGAGGCGAGCCTCCCGGCGGGCGAGATGGAAGCGACGCTGCTGGCTATGCTGGGCCTGGGGCCGGACCTCCTGCCCTACCTGAATGTCCGCTTCGTCGAGCTGGGCCTCGAGCCGCTTTCTGAGGAGGACTTTCTGGATTCCACCCACCGGGCCCTTTTCCGGAACCTGGTGGAGTTCGGGCCCATCGAGGATTGGCCGGAAGAGGAGGCCGGGATGCCCGGCGGCCTATCCCTGCTCCGGACGTTGTGGGCCCAACTGACACAGCGCCGTGAGCCGGTGCTGCGGGGGTTCGATCCGGAGGATCCGCGATGGGCGGAGGAAGCCCTGCGCCTGGCGTTGTGGCTTCGGGAGCAACGCTTGAAGGAACTTCTGGAGGATCTCCAGGCGCTAGTGGAATCCACACCGGATTGGCCTCCGGAGGAATTCATGGCAAAATGGCAGGCGCTGGTGGAGGAGCTAAAGCAGGCGCAACGCTTCCGACGCCGACGTTGGGCAACCGATGATCGGCTGTCGGCCGCTGAACGCAGGCTATAAGGTGAATTTGTGTGCCATCACCGGAACGGGGAAGGAGTGGCTGCAGACCCCGCCTGAACGGGAAAGGAGTGACCACAGATGCCGCGCCAGCCGTGGGAGAACGATGAAGCCAAACGAGGCCTCGAGGAACCGTGGGAGGGCGATGTCCCCTCGGAGCTGGAGGACGAGGGGATCCTGGAGGGGGAAGAGGAAGAGGAGGCGATCGGCGAGGAAGCCCTCCCGGAGGAGCCTGAGGAGACGGAACTGGAGGAGATCGAGAGCGAGGGGATCGAGGAGGAGATCGAGGCCCTGGATGAATGGTGGGACATGGAGGTGGCGGAGGACCCGGTCCGAATGTATCTGCGGGAGATCAGCCGGGTCCCCTTGCTGGAGCCCACCCAGGAGCTGGATCTGGCCATTCGCCTCCAGGCCCCTCGGCATCTGGATGCGATCCGCTCCCGGCTGCGCAAGCCTTCCCAGGCGGACGTGGCGATCGCCATCTATCGGGACCTGGTCTCCACGTGGGAGGAGACCGTGGAGGCCGCTGCCCGGCTCCGTCGCCCGATGCCTCGTCTGACGGATCTGATCAACGACATCAGCCGGCCCGTTCCAGAGGCGCGGGCTGCTTCCCTCGAGCCATATCTCGAGCGCCAGCGGGGCGGCCGCCGGCTGGCCGACCTGCTCCAGCGGCTGGCCCGGATCTACATGGATCTGCTGCTGCTTCCCCCTGAGGTGCTTTCCTTCCTCGCGGAACATGCGGACGCAGGGTCCTCCTCCACGATCCGCTGGCCCAGCGACCGGGCCCTCCGGGCACGCCTTCCCTCGGAGGAGCGGCTGAGCCGATGGTGGCGGCACGTGCGGGATCAGGCGGCGGAGGCCCGATCGTGGCTGATCCGATCCAACCTGCGCCTGGTGGTGAGCGTGGCCAAGAAATACATCGGCCGCGGCGTCTCTTTCCTGGACCTGATCCAGGAGGGGAACCTCGGCCTGCTGCGGGCGGTGGAGAAGTTCGACCCGGGGCGAGGCTTCAAGTTCTCCACATACGCCACGTGGTGGATCCGCCAGGCCATCACCCGGGCCATCGCCGACCAGGCCCGTACCATCCGCATCCCGGTGCACCTCGCGGAGTTCCTGAGCCGGCTGATGCGCGCCCAGCAGAAGCTCCAGCAGACCCTGGGCCGGGATCCGACCCCGGAGGAGCTGGCCCTGGAGGTCAACCTTCTCTCCCCCCAGGAAGTGCTCGAGATCCAGGCGGCCTGGAACGCCAACCAGCCCCTGCCCCCCCATCTGGCCCGCCGCCTTCGCGAGGCCACCCGAAAGGTGGAGCGGGCGCTGCGCTGGGCCGCCGAGCCGATGTCCCTGGAGACGCCGGTGGGCGAGGAGGAGGACAGCGAGCTGGCGGATTTCATCGAGGATCAGGGAAGCCGCAGCCCCCTCGAGGAAGCGCACCTCACGATGCTACGGGAGCAGCTGCGGGAGATCCTGGACACCCTGCCCGAGCGGGAGCGGCAGGTGTTAGAGGTCCGCTTCGGGCTCAAGGACGGCCAGTGGCGAACCCTCGACGAGGTGGGGCAGATGTTCGGGCTGACCCGGGAGCGGATCCGCCAGATCGAAAGCAAGGCGCTGCGCAAGCTCCGCCACCCCTATTACAGCCGGCGGTTGAAGGATTACCTGGGATGAAGACGACGGCCCGGTGGCTCCGACCGCCTGACCGGGCCGAGGCCCCCCTTCCCGCCCGAAACCCATCACCCCGGATCGAACCTCAGCGCCCCTCCATCGGGCTTCTCATCCGCATCCCTTCCCGACTGGGCCACGAACCGGGTATGGATCCCCGCGACGCACCGTGCCCGTCAACCTACGCCTCAAAGCAGGCCAGCAGATCCAAACGGGCAGCGCCCCTTAGGGGATCACCTCGATCCTCCCGATCTCCCACGCCGTGCCAGCCGGCTTCCCCTCGCGGAAGACCGGCAAACGCTGGCCCTCGGGCCCATAGAACCCGATGGCCACTGGATACCGACCCGGGGGCAACTCCGGCGGCAGCCATACGCCGTATCGGTCCTCCAGCACCTCCCCTGGCCGCCATGTCGGGGTCGGGCGGCGCCATCCGAGCGGCTCCCGGTCGGTCTGGGCGACTGGGCGGCCGTCGGGGCCCAGGATGTGTACGAAGACCTTATAGGGCGTGGTCATCGGCGCCCGCGCCCGCCAGCGAACCGCAAGGCCCAGCACGTCCCCCGGGCGGAGGCGAGCGGCGGTCATCCCATACGCGGCGACCTCGATGGCCTCCCCGAACCGAATGGGGGGCCCCGGCTCCCACCTCGGAACCCCCAGGCCGTAGACGGCGAAGCGAATGCGGCCGACCCAGCGCTCCTCCGCCCGGAAGGCGTGGGCGTCCAGCCAGAATTCCACCCGCCCTTCCGGATCTGCCTCCCGCTCCCCATACCAGAGCACAAAGAGCCGATCACGCCCTTGCAGGGCGGGGCCCAGGACGGCCTCGATCTCCTCCGGCGGCGGGGGCCGCCGCAGCGGGGCGGGAACCAGCGGGGCTTCCGGCCAGTAGTAGGTGAACACATCCATCTGCCCCGGCGCGTAGAGCAGGATCCCGTCGCCCGGGCGCGCGATGGCGGCCAGGGCGCGAGCCAGCCCCCGGTACTCATCCCGGGCGAACCGGGGATCGAAGTACAAGGCCCGCAGGCTGATCCCCATCGGCCCCAGGGCGAGCCCCAGGGCCAGCGCCAGGCCCGCGCGCCCCCCCCAGGCCGGCCATCGCCGGTGCAGGATCCCGCGGATACCCTCCAAGCCGGCCGCCCACAGGGCCACAAACGCCGGGAGCGCTGCCATGAAGAACTTGAGGTTCGCCTCTCGATAGGCACCGCGTCCCAGCACCAGCCCGATGGGGCTGAGCGCCAGAGCCAGCCCGATCCCCACCCCTTCCCTAAACCGCCTCGGCTCCCATCTCTCCCAGTGAAGCAGGCTTCCCCCCAAGAGCCCCACCCCCCCTGCCAAGAGCGGCCCGACCAAGAGCCACGCGGGGATCTCCGAGGGAACCGTGATCCCCCACCCCATGGTCCGCAGGATCGTCCCCAGGGCCTCCAGGATTGGAGACGCTGGGGGTGCCGGCCATTGCCGCCATTGGGCCAGCGCGACCGGGGCCCACGGGAGGAAAGCCAGCCCGATCCACGCCTGGAAGCCGAGCCAGCGGATCAGTCGATGGAACCGATGGGTC
>JBEPYX010000126.1:0-5612 GCA_041641155.1 Thermoflexus sp. | reverse complement strand
CCACCCACACCAGGTCCACGAAGTGCCAGTAGAGCCCCACGGTCTCCACCAGGATGTCGTTCTGGGGCGAGAGGCGGTGGCGCAGCCCCAGGGCCACGCTCAGGATCCAGATGACCCCCGCCGCCACGTGGGCGGCGTGGAAGCCGGTCACGGTGTAGTAGGCAGAGCCGAAGACGTTCACGCTGGGGGTGAGCCCTTCGCGGAGATGCTGGCTGTATTCCACCGCCTTCAGGATCAGGAAGCAGATCCCCAGCCACGCCGTGGTCAGCAGCCAGGCGATGGAGGCCCGCCGGTTGCCGTCCCGAAGATGGGTCAGGGCGAGCACCATGGCCACGCTGCTCGTGAGCAGGATCATCGTGTTGAGGGTGGGGATGGGCAGGGTCAGGGCCTCGTGGGCGGTCGGGCCGCTAGTCACCCGGTTGTGCAGAACCAGATAGGAGACGATGAGGGAGGCGAAGAAGATCACCTCCGAGGCCAGGAAGACCCAAACCCCTAGCTTGCGGCTGTCGATCGCGATCTCAGAACCGGCCGCGTGTGGATGGCCCGCCATCTCTGCACCTCGCTCAGGATGAAAAGGTTGTGCGCCCAGTCCGTCGTGTTTATGATTCGTGCGCCCGGTGGGCCTCTGGGAACAGGGGCTGGGTGGCCCAGCGGGCCAGCCCCAGGGCGAACAGGAGGACGCCTACGGGCAGGAAGATCCAGTGGGTGACCAGCCCCAGGGCGAAGAGGGTCAGCCCGACAGCGATGACCAGCGGCCAGAGGCTGGGCGCGGGCAGGTGGATCGGCTCCTCCGGCGAGCCCTCCGCTCCCTCCCCAGGGTGATCCTCCGCCGGAGCCCCAATCTGCGTCGCCGCGGCCACCGGCTGCGGATGGGGGTTTCCGGTGTATTTCAGGTCCCAGGCGGGCCGGCGGCTGCGGACAACCGGGATGCGGTCGAAGTTGTGCGGCGGCGGCGGGGAGGAGGTCAGCCACTCCAGGGTGTGGCCGTCCCAGGGGTCGGCTGGCGCCGGCTCGCCAGCGACCAGGCTGCGGGCGATGTTGAGGAAGAAGACCACCAACCCAAGGGCCAGGATGAAGGCGCCCACCGTGGCCAGGAGGTTCAAACCCTCCCAGCCCAACCCCGGGGCATAGGTGTAGACCCGCCGGGGCATCCCGGCCAGTCCCAGGAAATGCATCGGGAAGAAGGTGAGATTGAACCCGATGAACTGCAGAGCGAAATGCAGGCGGCCCAGGCGCTCGTCCAGGAAACGGCCGGTGATCTTAGGGAACCAGTAATAGATCCCAGCCACGATGGCGAACATCGAGCCGCCGAACAGCGTGTAGTGGAAGTGAGCGACCACGAAATACGTGTCCGTCACCTGCCAGTCCACAGGGACGGAGGCGAGGAACAGACCGCTCAACCCGCCGATCACGAAGAGGGCCACGAAGGCAGCCGCAAAGAGGAGAGGTGTTTGGTAGCGGACCGCCCCGCCCCAGATGGTGGCGATCCAGTTGAAAACTTTAATCGCCGTGGGCACGGCCACTAGCATGCTGGCGGCAGCGAAGAAGGCGTTCACCACCGGCGGCAATCCCACGGCGAACATGTGGTGAGCCCACACCGTGAACCCGATGAAGCCGATGGCTACGGCGGAGTAAGCCACCGCCGTGTATCCGAAGAGCGGCTTACGGGAGAAGACCGGCAGCACCTCCGAGACGATCCCCATCGCCGGCAGGATCATGATATAGACCTCAGGGTGGCCGAAGAACCAGAAGAGGTGCTGCCAGAGGAGAGGGTCCCCGCCTGCCGCTGGATTGAAGAAGTGAGTGCCCAGGTGACGGTCCAGGAACAGCAGGAAAAGCGCGGCCGAGATGCTCGGCATCGCGAACAGGATCAAGAACGCCGTCACCAGGGTGGTCCAGGCGAAGAGGGGCAAACGGTTCAGGGTCAAGCCGGGGGCGCGCAGGAGCAGGATCGTGGACACGAAGTTGATCGAGGAGGTGATGGAGGAAATCCCCAGGAGCTGCAGGCCCAGGATCCAGAAGTCAATGCCGGCGCCCTTCGAGAAGGTCTTTGCCGTCAGTGGTGCATACCCGAACCATCCGGCGTCCGGAGCGCCCCCCAGGAGGAAGCTCAGGTTCAGGAAAAGCCCGCCCAGCAGGAACATCCAGACCCCAAAGGCGTTCAGGCGGGGGTAGGCCATGTCCCGAGCGCCGATCATCAGGGGGACAACGTAGTTCCCCAGGCCGGCCAGCATCGGCATCACAACTAAGAAGATCATGGTGGTGCCGTGCATCGTCAGGATCTGGTTGTAGGCCTCCCCCACCAGCACCCGGTTGTTCGGGACCGCCAGCTGGGTCCGGATGAGAAGGGCCTCCAAGCCGCCGATCAAGGCGAAGAAGCCGGCGCCCAAGATATACAGGATGCCGATCCGCTTGTGATCCACTGTGGTGAGCCAGGCGAGGAGCCCCCGCTCCGCATACACCCGCGGCATCGCCGCTGTTTGACTAGCCATCGTGGCCTCCTCACTTCAAGGACGAAAGATACGCCACCAGGGCCTGGATCTCCTCCGGCGTCAGGCCCAGGCGGGGCATAAGGGACCCCGGCTTGACCGCCGGCGGGTTATCCAGCCAGTGGGCGAGGTTCTCCGGGGTGTTCTCCAGAAGGCCCGCCGCGATCGTCGTCCGGCTGCCGACGTGGGTGAGGTTCGGCCCGACCTTCCCCTGGGCCGGCGTGCCAGCAATCGTGTGACAGCCGACACAGGCCTTGCTCATAAAGACCTGATACCCCTGCTGGGCCAAGGGATCGGCGGGCTGGGCCGCGGGCGCCCGTTGGGCCTCGACCCAGCGCTGGAATTCGGACTCCGACACCACGCGGACCCGCAGCCGCATGTTCGCGTGGGAGATCCCGCACAGCTCGGCGCACTGCCCATAATACGTCCCCTCCACGTCGCCCTGAAGCCAGAGGGTGTTCTCCCGGCCGGGGATCGCATCCATCTTCCCGCCCAGCTGGGGCACCCAGAAGCTGTGGATAACGTCCGCCGAGGTCACGGTCGCCCGGATGGGCCGCCCGACCGGGATCACCAGCTCGTTGGCCGTGGTGACCCCCAGGGTGGGATACTGGAACTCCCACCACCATTGATGGGCAATCACCCGAACGGGCAGAGCGTCGGCGGGGGGCTGGGAGGTCGCCGCCATCGTCCGCCAGGTCATGGCGAAGATCACGGCCAGGCCCACGGCCGTCGCCGTGGTCCACGAGATCTCCAGGGCATTGTTCCCGTGGATCTGCGGGGGCACTGCCCGGGGATCCCGTGCCCGGAACCGCAAGACCGCATACAACAGGAGGACCTCCACGATCACGAAGACAGCGACAGTGATGGCGAAGATGAACCAGAACAGCTCCGCCTCCGCCCGCCCCTTGGGGGAAACCGGGGCCAGGATCGAGGGGCTCTGGGCTGCGCACCCCGCGAGCCACATCCCCGCGAAGAATCCGCCTGCCCATCGCCCAACTCGTCCCCGCACCCCACTATGAGTTCGCATCATCCATAGGCCTCCGCACCGCAAGGTTATAGCCTGTCTGGGAAACGCCCCGGGGGCTTGGAAGCTGGAATTTCCCCGAAGCGTATGCCCCTCGGTCATCTGGACACGAGAAGAGACGGCCACCCTCGCCGCCTCATTGGAACGCCCATTCGAGCTCGCGAAATCGCTCGCCGCGATATTTCTAGACGTTTTGGATCGATCATGTCCCAATTTTATAACACGGCCTCCCCACACTGTCAAACAAACAAGGAAACAACGACTCAAGCTCCAGGGTGGCGAGGAGCTTTTGCGGCGATACCCTGGCCCACTCCCTTCCGAATCGGGCTGATCCTACCGGCGGGATCGACCCGATGCGCCCCTCGCTTCACCGCGGCCCACCCCACAGCTGGAAACCCGGGGACGTCAGGGCGGGGGGCAACAATTGGATAAGCGCCGGCACATACCCGATGAGGATCAAGACGATCGCCGCGCCCAGCCATACCCGCCAGCGTTCGAACAGCACCGGCGCCGCAGCGGGCCCTGACAGCGCTTCGGCCACCGGCATCTCCTCCTGAGCCGGCACGTTCGACGCCAACGTCATCACGATGTTCACAAAGAAGAGCACGGCGCTGATGAATAGGATCACCCCGCCGATCGCGGCGATCCCCAACGGCAGCCCCCATCCGGGCATGGCGTAGACCGCCGTAGGCATGAACACTCGACGCGGCACCCCCAGCAGCCCCGCCCAGTGGAAGCCGAAGGAGAAGATCGCCATCCCAACGAACCACAGGATCGCCTGGGCCAGCGCCAGAGGCTTGCTCCACAGCCCCTTCCCCGTCAACACCGGCAACAGCCAGTATAGGATGCCCATAAACGTGAGGGTGACCGCCGTCCCGACCGTCAGATGCAGGTGACCTGGCACCCAGGTCGTGTTGTGCACCACCAGATTCAAATCATATGAGGCATTCACCAGCCCGCCGATCCCGCCAAAGGCGAAGACGATCATCGCTAAGACTTGCGCGGCGAAGGACGGCTCATTCCACGGCAGCTTGACGACCCAGCCCAGCAACCCTGTGCCCCCGCGCGCCCGTCCCCCCAGCTCCAGCGAAGCCGCCAGGTTGAACGCGGTGAGGAAACTGGGGAAGGCGACGCCGAAGGTCAGCACCGTGTGCAATCCCTTCCAGGCCTGGGAGACGCCGGGGTCGGTGAACTGGTGGTGGAACCCGACCGGAACGGAGAAGATCAGAAAGAGCAGGAAGGCCAGCCGCGCCAGCGGGTCGCTGAAGAGCTTGCCGCCCGCCTGCTTGGGCACCATCGTATACCACGACACATAGGCCGGCAACAGCCAGAAATAAACCAGGGGATGCCCAAAGAACCAGAACAGGGTGCGCGCCAGCATCGGGTCGGTGCCAGGCACCAGCCCCAACGACCAGGGGATCGCCAGGAACAACATCTCCGCCGCGACGCCGATGGTGGCCAGGCACCACAACGCCAGATTCACCAGGATGCCGAAGGCCCCTAACGGCGTGCGGGCGCCCGGATTCGCGGCGCGCCATTGGCGATAGGTCAGGAAGAGCTCGGCCGAGATGATCCACGTCCCCACCACCAGCAGCGTCGCGCCCAGGTAGAAGGTCGGGTGCGCCTGCAGCGGCAGGTAGAAGGTGTAGAGCACGCTGGCCCGATTGGTGAGAATGGCATAGGCGGCCAGGATCACCCCTGCCACCATCACCCAGAAGCCCGCCCAGGCGATGCCCGGGCGATGCAACGGGCGGTTCAGCAGGCGCACGGTGACGAAGATTGAAAATCCCATGATGAAGAATGTGGTCCAAACCAGCGCGTTAAGCACCCCATGCAACGTTAAACCTTGGTAATATGATCGGATGAGCGGCGACAGCACGCCGTAAAGGTTCACCTTGGCATATTGCAACGCCTGCAACGGCCCCAGCGCCGTGCCCAACGCCAGAGCGATCAGCCCAAAGTAGATGTTCCAGCGCACCAACCGGTCCTCGCGGGCAAACATGGTTTCACCTCCGGGACGAACTCAGGCGAAGGTCTTCCCCACGCCTCACTCCACGATCAACACGCCGGACATCGCCTGATGCCCAAGGCCGCAGTAT
>JBEPYX010000125.1:0-5619 GCA_041641155.1 Thermoflexus sp. | reverse complement strand
GGGGGCCCGCCCCCTGGCCGTCAACGCTCGATGGGGAGCCCCACCGTGTTGCCCCACTCCGACCACGAGCCGTCGTAGTTGCGGACGTTGGGATAGCCCAGCAGATGACGCAGCACGAACCAGGTCACCGAGGAGCGCTCCCCGATGCGGCAGTAGGTGATGACCTCCTTATCCGGCGTGACCCCCGCCTCCTCGTAGATCTTGCGCAGCGAATCCGGGTCCTTGAAGGTGTCATCATCGTTGAGGGCCTTTGACCATGGGATGTTCACCGCGCCCGGGATGTGGCCGCCCCGCTGCGCCGCCTCGGTGGGATACTCCGGCGGGGCTGTGATCTCGCCCGTGAACTCCGCCGGCGAGCGCACATCCACCAAGGCCACCCCCCGCTTGCCCAGCACGTTCAAGACGTAGGGAAGGTGGGCTCGCAGCCGGGCGTCAGGCTCGAAGGCCCGGTAGACGGTCGGAGGATACGAGGGGACCTCCTCGGTGAGCGGCCGCTTCTCCTCGATCCACTTCTTGCGGCCGCCGTTCAGCAGCCGCACATCCTCGTGCCCGTAATACTTGTAGATCCAGAAGGCGAAAGCCGCGAACCAGTTGCGGAAATCGCCGTACAGCACCACCGTGGTGTCGTTGGAGATCCCGGCCCGGCTGTTCAGGGCCTCAAAAGCTTCCTTACTCAGGATGTCCCGCCGCACCGGGTCATTGAGGTCCTTGCGCCAATCGAACAGGACGGCGCCGGGGATGTGGCCCAGGAAGTAGGCGCTTCCCGGATCGTAGTCCACCTCCACGATCCGCACCTTCGGATCCTGGAGGTGCTGGGCCACCCACTCCGTGTCCACCAACGCCAGGGGATCCGCATACGTCGCCATCGTAACCTCCTGAAATGGTTGTTTGCGCGATCGAGCGGGGCCGCTCCATGCGATGCCCTGATCCCCATCCCCCGGATTGGGATCGAACGGTTTTACAGAAAAAACCCGCTCAGGCTTCGGGATGGCGGAGAACTGCCGTGCGGACGGGGGATCCGGCGATCAACGGGTTATGGGGAAGGCGGGGGCCGAAGGGGGTCGGTTCCACTCAGCGGGGCGCGCGTCCCAAGCGGGCGGCCCCCCTCCGCCCCCGCTCGGGACAGATACAGATGTCCATCGAGGACGTAAAATCCACCTGCTGCGCGATCCGCCGCCGCGGAGCGCCCCTCGCGCCAGCCGGTGGGTCGGAGAACATCACAGCCATCGCCGTCGAATCACTCCACAGGCTTATAACCTAATATAGCACGCGGGGGACATCCAGTCAAGAGGCGCGTCACGGCACATCCCGCGGGGTATATGGTCCGGCGCGTCCGAAGGCACGTCCTCCGATCGCGGTGGTGGCGATCGGTTGTCCTCCCTCGGGATCCCTGGTAAGATACGCAATCCAAGCAACCTCCCACCCCAGCCAAACGCCATCGGGGAGGATCTCGCCACGGAGGATCCTGACGATGAAGGTGCTGCTGCTGCGGGATGTGCCGAACCTGGGGCAGGCCGGCGAGGTGAAGGAAGTCGCCGATGGCTACGCCCGCAACTACCTGATCCCGAAAGGCCTGGCCACGCCGGCCACCGAAGGGCTCATCCGCCACGCGGTGGAAACCCGGCAGGCCGCGGAGCAGCGTCGGATCCGCCAGCTGACCTCCGCCCGGGAGGTCGCCGCCCGCCTCCAGGGTGCCGTCGTGACCATCCGAGCGCGGGCGGGCCAGGGCGATCGGCTCTACGGCTCCATCACCTCTCAGCAGATCGCCGAGGCCATCGCCCAGCAGCTGGGTGTGGAAGTTGACCGGCGGCGGATCGAGCTGGACGTCCCCATCCGCTCCCTGGGGACCCATCCGGTGAGGGTGCGGCTGGGGCCGGAGATCGCCGCCCAGGTGCAGGTCGTCGTGGAACGGGAGGCTTGAGGGTGGGTATCGGGGAACGGCTGCGGGCAGCCCGGGAGGCCCGCGGGCTCTCCTTAGAGGAGGCCGCCCGAGGGACCCGCATCAAGCGGGTCTATCTGGAGGCCCTGGAGAACGAGATCTTCTCGGTTTTCCCCAGCCTGACCCACGCCCGTGGGTTCCTGCGCCGCTACGCCCGTTGGTTGGGGCTGGATGAGACGGCCTTGCTAGCGGAATGGGATGGGGCGCTGGCGGCGGTCCCCCCTGCCCGGCCTTCCCGCGTGCCCTCCATGTTTGAACTCACCCGCATCCCGACGCGGACCGCCCGCCCGTGGCGCTCGCTGGCTGGGATCGGGCTGGCCGCCCTGGTGGTCCTCGGCCTCCTCGGGCTCGCCCGCGCCCGCTGGCTCCCCTCCCCGGCTCAACGCCCCCCGGCCCCGACGGTGACCCAGGCGGTCGGGATCGGTGGGCCGACGCCGACCCCCGGCGCGGCGGCTGTGTCCCCTGCCCTCCGCCTGGAGGTGGAGGCCACCGAACACGTCTGGGTGCGCATCCAGGCGGACGGCCAGGTGGTCTATCAAGGCCTCCTCCGCCCTGGGGAAACCCGGGCCTGGGACGCCCGCTCGACGCTGCAGCTGGACACCGGGAACGCAGCCGCCCTCCAGGTCCGCCTCAACGGGCGCCCCGAAGGCCCGCTCGGCGGGCGCGGGGAGATCGTCCGCAAAACGTGGTCTCGGTGAGGCACGGGATTGGATCGTTCGTCCCTCCGCATAGAACCACGTTCCGGTGAGCGTCCAGTGTCTCAGCGATCATACGGATTGCAGAAACGGTCGGTTTCCGAACCGGAAGGGAGATAGGATAGATCGGCCCACGGTCGGCACCCGAGCGCGACAAGGTCAAGGAGGCGGGGAGACATCCGGCGAACCGGAGGCCTGGATGAAGGCCTGGTGGTCCATCCTGGGGACGGTTGAATACGGGGCGGCATGGGCGCTGCAGCGGGCCCTGGCCGAGGCCCGCGCGGCCCGTCGGATCCCCGACACATTGCTCCTGCTGGAGCACCCCCACGTGTTCACCCTGGGGCGCTCGGCCCGCCCGGAGCACATCCTGTGGGATGAGGCGGAACGGGCCCGTCGCGGCGTCGCCGTGGTCTTCACCGACCGCGGCGGCGACGTGACCTACCACGGCCCAGGCCAGATCGTGGGTTACTTCATCCTGGACCTGCACGCCCTCGGCCTGGACAAGGTGGCCTTCGTCCGTCGGATCGAGCAGATGCTGATCGAGACCCTGGCCCGCTTCGGCATCGCCGCGGGAACCCTCCCGGGGGCTCCCGGGGTGTGGGTGCAGCCGGACACGATGAGCCGCTGCGCCTGGTGCCCGCCCCACCTGCGACAAGCCCCAGCGAAGATCGCCGCCATCGGAGCGCGGGTGGACGCCCGAGGGATCACGATGCATGGGTTCGCCCTGAACGTCTGCCCGGACCTGTCGTATTTTAACGGGATCATCCCGTGCGGCATCGCGGATAAAGGCGTGGTCTCGATGGCGATGTTCCTCGGGGAACCGGAGGACGAGGCGGCCCGGGCGCGGCAGATCGCCGCGGTCCAGGAGGCGCTCGCCCGGTCCTTCGCCTCGGTCTTCGGGCTGGAGGCGGAGCCGGTGGATCCCGCCGCCCTCTGGGCCTTAGCCCCGGAGGGGATCGGGGCGCGCTAACCCGGCCTTGCGCATTCGGATTGAAAAGGCAGAAGACGTCAGGCCCTCCCAGCGTTCCCGCAAGCCGCTTTCAACCATGCGTGACGATGAGCCGCTCGATGCCTACTCGCAAACTGTGATCCGCGTGGTGGAGCAGGTCGGCCCGGCGGTGGTCAGCATCCGGCCGGCTGGATCCCCGCGGCGTCGCCAGGCGATGGAGCCCATGGGCTCCGGGTTCTTCATCACCCCCGATGGCTACCTCCTGACCAACAGCCACGTGATCCGCCACATCCGGGAGCCCCAGGTGACCCTCATTGACGGCCGCACCTTCCCCGCCCGCCTCATCGGCGAGGACCCCCACACGGACCTGGCGGTCCTGCGGGTGGAGCGCGGGGAGACCTTCCCCGCGGCGCGGCTGGGGGATTCCTCCCGCCTGCGCCTGGGGCAACTGGTGGTGGCCATCGGCAACCCGCTGGGCTTCCACTTCACCGTATCCGCCGGGATCGTCAGCGGCCTGGGGCGGGCGCTTCAGGGGCCCGGGGGGCAGGTGATCGAAGACATCATTCAGACCGACGCAGCCCTCAATCCAGGGAACTCCGGCGGCCCCCTGGTGGACAGCCGGGGGCAAGTCGTGGGGATCTGCGTGGCGATGATCCTGGGGGCGGAGAACATCGCCTTCGCGATCCCCAGCCATACGGCGGAGTGGGTCGCCGCGCTGCTGATCAAAGAAGGACGCGTCCGCCGCGCCTACCTGGGGATCGCGGTGCAGATCCGCCCGATCCCGTGGTCGGGCCCAGCGGCCGGCTTGGAGATCCTGGAGGTGGACCCCCACGGGCCGGCCGCGCAGGGCGGGCTGCAGGAAGGGGACATCCTCCTCCGCATCGGCGACCAGCCCGTGCGGACCCTCGGGGAGCTGCACCGCTTCCTGGCCCACTGGGCTCCCGGGCGCCCGGTGGAAGTCCAGGTGATGCGACAGAACCAGATCCACACGCGGACGGTCATCCCCCGGGAGGCGCCACCGCCCCGGCGGTAAACCGCGGCCCAGGGGAAAGGATCGCCCCGCAGTCCCTGAGCGTATGTCTGGAGGAACGCGATGCCTCTGCCCTCACCCTATCGGTTCCTGGATCTGTCCGGCTCTCCCCGGGAGGTGGGGGAAGCGCTGGGGCGCCTCGGCCCGCCCTTCCAGCGGCCGCCGTGGTGGCCCCCCGCCCCGGACCCCGAGTTCGCCGAGGCGTGCCGTCGGCTGGTGGCCCGCTGGCATCCCTCTCTGGTGGAGGAGCACGAAGGCTACGCCGCCGCCCAGGGGCTGGATCCGGCTTTCCTCTGGCAACAGGTCTGCCGGACCTCCCTTCGCGCCCGCCCCTTTGCCTGCTCGGCCGTGGCCTGGCGGGATCCGGGGGGGCGGATGTGGGTCGGGCGGAATTACGACTTCCAGCCAATCCAGCGGATCCGGGATCTGATCCGGCTTCGCCCCCGCGAGGGCCTGGCTTCCATCGGGATGATGGGCAGCGCCCCCCTCGGGCGCTACGATGGGGTCAACGAGGCGGGTCTGTTCGTCTCCCTTCACGCTGTGATGGCGGAGGAGCCACCCCCCCGGCCGGGCATCCCCTTCCATCTGATCCCTCGGATCCTCCTGGAGCGCTGCCGCTCCGCGGCGGAGGCCGTCGAGGCGCTGCTCCGCATGCCCCATATGCTGCCGCTGAACTTCCTGGTGGCGGACCCCCGGCACGCCTACGCGGTGGAGGCGCATCCCATGGCCGTGGCCGTGCGGGAGCTGCGGGGGGACGCCCTCGCGGTGACCAATCACTACGAGCACCCGGGGATGCGGCCGTGGCAGGGCCGTCGGGATCTCCGCTTCTCCATGCGCCGGAGGGAACGCTTAGAGCGTTGGGTCGAGGCCGGGGAGGGAGCCCCCCGGCAACGCCTATGGGAGGCCCTCAGCGACCACGAGGCGCCAGTTTGCGGGCACCGTCCGGGCTTCACCACGCTCTGGTCGTTGATGGCCGATCTCCATGGGCGATGCGTTGAATATGCCT
>JBEPYX010000124.1:0-5645 GCA_041641155.1 Thermoflexus sp. | reverse complement strand
GACGCCGACGCCGCCTCCGGCGCCCACGCAGACGCCCGCGCCTTCGCCCACGGCGGCGCCTTCGCCGACGGCGACGCCGTCCCCTCCGCCCGCGCCGACGCCGTCCCCGGCGGTAATCTGGGGGATCGTCTTCCTGGACCGGGATGGGGACGGCCGGCCGGACCCCGACGAGCCCGGGATCCCGGGGGCCGTGGTGCGGGCGGGGGAGCAAATCTTCGTCACCGGGCCCGACGGGCGCTTCCCGCTGCCGCCCGGCTCGAAGGCGAACCTTTTGCGCCTTCCGGTTACGGGGCGGCTGACGGTGGCGGACGGGGTGGTGTTCGGGGTGCAGCCCCTGCGGCGGCCCCTGTGGCTGCTGGGGCTGGGGCTGGGGATGCTGCTACTGGCGCTTTCCTGGGCGCTGGATCCGCGCCCGAGGGAGGTGATCCGGATCGCCGAGATCCTCCGAAGGAGGACGCCATGACGGAGATGGACCTTTTCCTGGCCGCGCTGCTTCTTTTCGGCTTCGCCCTTCTGGGCGCCCTCGTCACATACGGCAACGCCCGGCAGGCCCGGGCCATCCGGGCCCTGGAGGAGGCCTGGCGGGACTGGGCCGAGGCGGATCTCCTGCTGAAGCGGGAGCGGGAGCGGCGAGAGCTCCGCCCCCCCGCGGATCCGGCGGCCTACCTCAACCGGGTCGCCCGCGCCCTCGCGGGCCGGGACGCCGCCCGCTGGGAGCGGACCCCGGAGGGGTTCCGGGGTGATGGGCTGCTGCTCTCCCCGCTGCCCCCGGAGGCCATCGCTTCGCGCTTCCCCGCCTTCCGGGTCCGCTCGATGAGGGTGGACGCCGCCTCCTTCGAGGACCCCTGGGTGGCGGAAACCCTCTCGCTCCTGCTGGAAGGGGAGCCGCGGCCCCAGCGGTGGCGGCTCTACGTCCTGGAGCCCCGTAGGCTGAGGGGCGCTCTGGGCCGGGTGTGGTCTTGACAGCGGCGGCGGAAGGGGCTATCATAGGAGGCGAAGCGTGACGCGGGAGAAAACGTGACGGCATGGTCCGCGGAGGGCCATGCCGTCTTTTTTTATTCCCCCACCCTATCCGAGGAGGACGGCGATGGTCCGGCTCTTCAAGATCTTCCGGCTTCCGCTTGAGGCCGCCCAGCGCGGCGGCATCTTCGAGCAGTATGGGTTCATCCTGCTGCTCGTAGTGCTCGCGGCGGTGGCCGCCTTCGCCACCCTGGGCGGCAACATCGCGAGCTTCATTACAGGCATCGCCAACATATTCTGATTTCGAGGGAGCCTCCCCGATGCGGCGCAGCCAGCGCGGCGACGTCTTTGCAGAGACGGCCTTCACGCTGCCGGTGGTGATGCTCGTCACCCTGGCCCTCATCCAGGGGGGCCTTCTGGCCTACGCCGCGTCCGCCGCCTCCCAGGCCGCCCGGCATGGAGCGCGGATGGCCAGCGTCGCCCAGGGCGGCCTGGGGGCGGCCGTGGCCGTCTCCGAGGCCTACCAGACCGCCCGCCAGCTCTTCCCGATGGACTCCAGCCCCGCGGTGGAGCTGCTGGCTCCGGGCGGAGCGCCGGGGACGGAGATCACGGTGCGCGTCACCGTGAAGGCCCCCAACATCCTTTCGCCCCTTTCCGCACTTTTTCCTGTTCTCCCCCGGGGGCCGCTTCCGGTTTCGGCGACGGCCACCTTCCGCCAGGAGGGCTGGTGATGCGGTCGATGCGGGAGCGCGGCTTCTCCTACGCCTGGACGGCGCTGGTGATGATGTTCCTTCTGGTCCCCCTCATGTGGATGGGGATCCAGATCGGGCGCCTTCAGGCGGCCCAGGGGGAGCTGCAGAAGGCCGCCGACGCCGCCGCGGAGGCCGCCGCGGCCATGGTGGACGTGGAGGCCTTCAAGGCCACGGGGGCGCTCGTCTTCTCCGGGGACGTCTACGGCGTCGCCCAGGCCTACGCCGGACGCAACGCGGGATACCTTCCGTCCCGGGGGATCTTCCCGCAGGTGACCGCTATCGTCCCCGACAACGCGACCCGGACCGTTCGCGTGGAGGTGCAGGCGGATCTTTCGCCCCTTCTGGGGCTTCCGGTTCGGGCGCGCGCGTCCGGGACGGCCCAGGTCCGATCCATCGCGCGGTAGCCGGCTTGGGCCGGGGGAGCAGGGCCCTGCTCCCTCGACCGGAGCCGGTCCGCTCCACGGGGAGAGGGACGCCCGGACCTTTTGGGGGCCGGCCCCCGGAAAGGGGGCCCGATGCGGTCCTTTCCCGCGCTGATGCTGCTTCTTGCGGTGGAATACGCCGTCTACGCCCTGCTGCTTCGTCCCATCCTGGGCGCGGCGGCGGAGATCCTGCAGGCCGTCGCGGATCTTCTGCAGACGACCTACACGATCCGGTAGCGGGGAGGGGGATTTCCCCCTCCCCGACAGGAGGCGGCAGATGAACGAGGTGCACATCAGCGGTCGCGTGATGAAGGTCTGGGATTTTCGCGGGGACCGCTTCGCCCGGGTCTCCGTCCCCCGGGACGGGGACCGCCCGCCCAAGGAGGACGGGGACCGCTTCGACTACATCACCGTCCGCTTCCTCGGGGGGCGGGACCGGGGCCTCGAGATACGGGTCGGAGACGACATCGAGGTCCACGGATTCTTGCAGTCCAGGGATTACGCCGAGAGCCTGGCCGACTTCCTGAAGGACGCCCGCCCCCAGGTGGAGGTGCGGGTGGAGAAGGCGGATCCGGAGGAGGTCCGGGCGGGCCGGGCCACCACGGAGGTGGTGGCCGAGCGGTGGCGGATCCGGCGGGGCGGCTGAAGCGAGACGGCCGCCGACAGGCGGAACACGATCCGGATTCCGACACACGAGGCGGACACGACGCGCCTGCGTCATGTCCGCCTTTTTGTTTCGCCCCTTCAGGCGAAGGCCGGTTCGAGTCCGGCGGGGGCGTTTCTTCCGGAAGGCTCCGAAGGGGGCCTCCGGGAGGAGAACGTGACGCGAGGGGACCGGAAGGTCATGCCGGAAGGTCTCCAACGTGACGTGGGAGAAAACGTGACGCCTGCACCTTAACAAGCGACACACGACTCACAAGATCTCACACGAGGAGGTGCGACATGACGCTGCTCATGAAGATCGAGAAGATCGCGGAGCAGGTCGCCGGGCGCCTCAACGACGAGGAGAAGGCCCGGCTCCAGCGGGCCGTCGAGGCGCTCGGGAGTGGCGAGATGAAGGTCTTCGCCGTCTCCAGTGGGCGGTGGCTGGTCGCCAACGGGCGGGGAGCTACATATAACGTCGCCCGCACCCAGGATGGATGGAGCTGCAGCTGCCCGGATTTCACGCACCGGAATGTCCGGTGCAAGCACATCTTCGCGGCCTACCTTGCTCAGCGCGCCGGGCTGGTGCAGCCCGCCAACGGACACGAGCCCGAGGAGGCCTCCAGCCAGCCGGAGCCGCCCCAGCCGCCGCCCCAGCCGGCCCAGCCGGACCAGGCCGCTCCCACGGGGGAGGGCCTGGACCCGGTGGACCCGGTGGTGCCGTGGGGCAAGCGGAAGGGGCAGCGGCTCTCGCAGATCGCCCAGGAGGACCCGGAGTATCTCTTCTTCCTGGCGCGGCGCATGGAGCCGCGGTCCGATGAGGACCGCGTCCTCCAGGAGGCCGCCCGGACGCTGCTGGCGGATCTGGTCGCTGAGGCCGTCGAGCGGGCCTTCGCCGACCCGGCGGCCATGCCCGTCCTCCCCTTCGGCGAGGAAAAGGGGACGCCCCTCACCAAGTGCCATCCCAAGTGGGTGGCGGTGCTCGCAAAGAAGGGGACGGAGGACGCCAGGTCCTTCCAGGACCTGGTCCTCTACGAGGTGGCCCGCCGGATCCAGGCCCAGCGCCAGGCGAAGAAGCGCCAGGCCAGGGCCTCCAGCCTGGACGCCGAGGTCTTCCTGAGGGCGGTCCAGGAGGTGGCGCGGGAGACGGCCAGGGAGGCCGTCCGCGAGGCCGTCCTGGCCGCCCTGGAGGCGGTCCGGGAGCGGGAGGCGGATCAGGAGGCGATCCTCACGGACCTGGCCGACCTGCGGCGGCGGGTGGAGCGGTTGGAGCGCGCCGAGCGCGCGCTCCGCCACGCCGCCGAGCGGGAGGCCCTGCTGGCGGCGCGATGATCCTTGCATGACCCACACGAGGGGGCCGGGATCTCTCCCGGCCCCCGTCTCAACACGAGAGGAGGTCGACATGACGAGCGCGATCTGGTGGACGTGGTGGACGCCGCCGCCCTGGCGGCGGGCATGGGTGGTGAGCACGCTGGACGGGGAGATCGTCGACGTCGGGCCGTGGATCCCCGGGGATCTCGTGCTCTGCGACCTGTGCAGCGAGCCCGTCGATGTTCGCCCGGTCCCCGTCCTGTGGAACACCCACGCGGTCTGCAAGGCGTGCTTCCACAGGATGGCCGGAGTGGACGTTCGACAGGCCGCCGCCCGGGATGGGGTTTCCCTGACATGAGGCACGAGAGGAGGTGGCGACATGAGCGAGCGCATCAAGAAGTGGCGGGTGAAGTGGACGGCGACGGTCACGACAACAGACGGGGAAGCCAAAAGCTTCCCCGTAGAGGTCAAGCCCGTCGGGGCCGCCACGGCCGCCGAGGCCGTGGCCTGGGTCCTGGGCGTCTCCATGGCCCAGGCCCGAAGGCTCTTGAGGAGCAAAATCGTCGAGGCTGTGGAGATCAACGATTCCCAATGATCCGCCCACACGATCCCCCGCGCGGGGGACGCTTTCCCCCCGCCGGGGGCCCATGGCGTCCCTCCGCGCAGCGAAAGGAGGAGACGCCATGGGGAAGACGCCGCTTTCTCGACTGGTTGGGGAATACGTTTACGTTGGCGGAAAGCGGTTCCGGGTCGAAGAGCTCATCGAAGCCGCCCTACCGCGAATCCGCCAGCGGTGGCTTCGGGAGGAAATCGAGAGCTTCCGCCGGGGCGGCCCCTGGCCGTCCCAGGAAGCCCTCGAGGCCCTGAAGGCGGCCATCCTCGAGGTGGCCATGCTCCGCCGCGAACAGTGAGGGGGCCCGGAGATCCGGGCCCCCTCTGCTTTTTTCATGCCTCCTTTCGTTCGGCGTATTCCCAGAGGGCCATCAGGAGCGGGCTGGCGGCCGGCTCCCGGATCTGCACTTCCCCTTTCCGGTTCCGCTCCTGCCAGAGCAGGAGGCATGTCATCAGCCGATCCAGGTCCATCTCCGTCCGGACCGCCTCCTCCGCTCCTTCCATGACCTCCGGGCTGGCCCACCCGATCTCCATCCACCGCCCGTCCTTGCCGGCCAGAAGAACCCAGCGCTTCCCCCGCCGCTCCATGCGCCCCTGGGTTCCTCGAACCTCCTGCTCCCAGAGCAGGCGGACCGCCTTCGCCACCGCCTCCGTGGCCGTCCAGCCCTTCAGCCGCCGCAGCCAGCGGATCTGGGCCAGCGTCTCCGCCGGCAGCCGGAACGAGACCATCCGCCGCGCCGTCCGCTTCGCCATGGAAGCCTCCCCGCAGTGGGATGCCGGCCCCATCATAGCACGCATGGCGCTTTTTGTCAATACGCTGTGTATATACAGACTCCGGCCGCCTTCCGCGAGCGGGCCGATGAGCTGCTGCAGGATTACCTTCGCGCCTGCGCGGAGGCGGGGGAGGCGCCCGATGAGGCGCTGGCGGCGCAGGCGCGCCGGGCGC
>JBEPYX010000123.1:0-5665 GCA_041641155.1 Thermoflexus sp. | reverse complement strand
CGGTGTCGCTGGGGATCCTCCCCTGGCAGGAGATCGCGGCGCGGGAGGGGGACCCGGTGGCGCGGTTGGCGAGCCAGCTGCCGCTGGTGGGCTTCCTGGCGGGGCCGATGGCGGCGGTGTTGGCGGCGACGATCGTGCTGATCTCGGCCAACACGGGGGTGATGGGGGCGAGCCGGCTGGCCTACAGCATGGCGGAGCTGGGGCTGATCGGGGAGGGGTTGTCGCATGTGCATCCGCGGTTCCACACGCCGGTGCGCTCCATCCTGTTCTTCTCGGGGGTGGCCGGGCTGGAGGCCGTGTTCGCCTTCCTGAGCGGGCGGCGGGCGCTGGAGACGATGGCGAACATGTACGCCTTCGGGGCGATGTTGGCGTATTTCCTGAGCACGATCGCCCTCCTGGCGCTGCGGGTGAAGGAGCCCCACGTGCCGCGGCCCTACCGGGTGCCCCTGAACGTGCGATGGCGGGGGGTGGAGATCCCCATCCCGGGGGTGTTGGGGGTGATCGGCACGGGGTTGATGGTGGCCATCGTGGTGTGGACGCATGACATCGCGCGGGTGATGGGGCCGTTGTGGGTTGGGTTGTGGGTGCTGTATTACGCCTGGTATCGCCGCCGGAGCGGGAAGCCGATCTGGGGGAACCTGCCTCGGGACTGGGAGGCCCAGCAGCTGCGCATCCTGGAGGAGACCGGGGAGTGGGAGCTGGTGGAGCGGTTCCGCATCGAGCTGGAGCGCCGGCGGCGGGCGCAGGAGGCGCAGGGAGCTTAACGGGATGACTCCAGGTTGGGCGCTGCGGCTGATCCTGGCCTCCCTGATGATCGCGCTGGGGGCCATCATCACGGGGCGCACCCTCTGGTTGGCCCTCGCCCAGGGGGTGGCCCTCCCCGCCCTGGTGCAGCCGGTCGGGGTCGGCCTCCTGATGATCGCTCTGGGGGTGAGCCGCTGGCGGCTCTGGATGCGGACGCATCGCGCCCGGTGAGCCGCCGGTGTGCCCCGGGGTGTCTTTCTGCACCGTGTGAACCGTACAGGGAAATAGAGAAAATAAAGGAGAGCAGGATCCAACGTGATGGGACATCCGCTGGGAATCGCTGCGGCGATATGCTTCTTGATCGTGCTCGTGGGGACGCTCGTCTGGATGCTCCGGCTCCCCCGCCCGGTCCCGGCGGAGGTGGCGCGGGCGGTCTACTCGGTGGAGGCGGCCCGGTGCATCGTGGTGCCGATCGTGGAAGGGGTCTACTCCGAGCGCGCGGTGGAGCTGGCCTGCCGGTTGGGCGAGCCGCAGCGCGCCCGCCTGGTCCTCGTGCACATCCTGGAGGTCCCCTACACAGTCCCCCTGGACACCCCACTGCCCGATCTGGAGGCCCGGGCCCGTCGGGCCCTGGAGACTGCCCGCTTCATCGCCATGCAGCACGGGATGCAACCGGAGATCCGCATGGTGCGCCACCGCTCGGCGCCGGAGGGGATCCTCAGCGTGGCCCGCCAAGTCGGGGCGGACCAGATCATCATGGGGATCGGGCTCAAGCGGCGGGCCTCCAGCGATGGGCTGAGCCGGACGGCGCATGAGGTCGTGCGGCGGGCCACGTGTGAGGTCATCGTCGCGAAGGCGCCGATCACCGAGTGAGCAGGAAGATCCGCTCCGGGCAGAGGAGGCGGCAATGGATCAGACGATCCAGCGACGGGTGAAGCTGGTCTACCCTCCGGCGCTCATCGATGAGCCCCTGCTCTACCGGCTGATCCAGCGGTTCGGCTTGCTGATCAACATTCGGCGCGCCCACGTGGAGGCCACCGAGGCCTGGCTGGTGGTGGACCTGGAAGGGCCGCCGGATCGGGTGGAGGAGGGCCTGTCCTGGATCCAGAAACAGGGGGTCCTGGTGGAGCCCGTGGAGCAGCTGTGAAAGCGGGCGGATGCCCGGGGGACTTGCAGACGGAACCCGGCTTATGGAGATGAGCGGCGGGGGGTGGTCCCCTGACCACTCCTCGAGCGGACTCCTCGATCGAAAGGGAGCTCGCCTATGCGCATCGTGATTCTGGGTTGCGGCCGGCTGGGCGCTTACCTCGCCCGGCGGCTCGCGCAGGACGGCCATCAGGTAACGGTGATCGATCGCGAGCGGGAGGCCCTGGAGGCCCTGGGGTCAGATTTCCCCGGGGAGACGGTGGTCGGGATGGGGATCGACGCCGAGGTGTTGCGCCGGGCCGGGATCGAGCAGGCGGACGCCTTTATCGCCGTCACCGGCTACGACAACACCAACATCATGGCGGCGGAGGTCGCCCGGGAGATCTTCCAGGTGCGCCGTGTCATCACCCGGCTGAACGATCCCCTGCGGGCGGAGATCTTCCAGGAGCTGGGGCTTCAGACCGTTTCCCCGACCGCCCTGGCCGTTGAAGCCATCCGCAAGTGCTTAGATCGGGCCTGAGCGCGGCCGCGGGGTTCCCCGCTGGCCCCCGGAAGGCCGCCCGCGGCGGGATGGGGGAGGCGCGGGCGGCGGGAGTTCGAGCAACCGTGGGGAGGGCGGAGCGATGTATCTCATCATCGTCGGAGGCGGGAAGGTCGGCTACTACCTCAGCAAATCCTTGCTGGCCGAGGGCCATGAGGTCCTCCTCATCGAGAAGAACCCCCGTCGAGCGGCCTTCTTGATCGATGAGCTCGGGGCGGATCACGTCTGGGTGGGCGATGGGTGCGACCCCGCGACCTTTGCCCAGGTGGGGATGAACCGGGCTGACGCGGTGATCGCCGTGACCGGGGACGACGAGGACAACCTGGTGGTGTGCATGCTGGCCAAGCGCAAGTTCCATGTGCCCCGCGCCATCGCCCGCATCAACAACCCCCGCAACGCGGAGATTTTCGCCCGCCTGGGGATTGATGTAACGGTCTCCACCACGGAGATCATCCAGGCCCAGATCGAGCGGGCGCTCCCCTTGCGGTCCCTGGTGCATCTGTTGGCCCTGCGGCGCGGGGGGATCCATCTGGTGGAGGGGAAGGTGGCCCCGGGCGCCCCTGCCGACGGCCGACCCCTGCGGGACTTGGGGATCCCGGCTGATGCCCTCGTGGTGATGGTGGTGCGGGGAGATCAGACCTTCATCCCATCGGGGGAGACGGTTCTCCAGGCCGAGGATGAGATCCTGGCCGTCACCACCCCGCAGAGCGATCCGGTGCTGCGGGGTCTGCTCATGGGGACTTGAGGGAGGCGGGGCGATCAGAGACCAAAAAAGAAAGAGGGTAGCGGCAACATCGCTACCCTCTTGGTTTCATGGGGCAGCAGGCCTGCTGGCGCGCTCAGGCCGCGCGCCGAGAGAGCCGCGGCGCCCAGCTAGGAGCGGCCAGGGCCAGGAAGGCAGCAATGAGGGCCAGGATAAGCACGATCCCGAAGGTGATCGGCTGCGGCCAGGCAATGCCCAGCCACTGATCCAGGCTGTAGGCGCCGGGCCCATACAGGCCGAAGAAGGTGCTCAGGGCGACCAGCACCAGGTTATACTCCCAGCCGCCGCGATCGATCCAGAATCCCCGCGGCGCATGGACCCGGATGATAGCCACCAGCTGGGAGGCCAGCAACGGCAGAACCGCCCACGGCGTAGCCAGTCCCAGGGCCAACAGCAGGCCGCCGATCAGCTCCCCGAGGCCGAGCAGCCACGCCCACAGACGGCCCGGACGGATGTTCAAGCCCTCCAGCCAGCCGGCGGTCGCCTGCAAGCCATGGCCGCCGAACCACCCGAACAGCTTCTGGGCCCCGTGGCCGGCGAAGAGCAACCCGATGAGGACGCGGAGGATCGCCAGACCCACATCCAGCCGCAGCATACGCCCTCACCTCCTTCCGCGCTGATGGGGTCGATCAAAGCAACCACGCTCGCGCAAGCTTCCTCGATAGGTCGCTTTTCATATATAGACACCAACGTAAGAATTCCGTTAAACGAACATAAACGGTTCGTCTACGCTCACCCGCGACAATCCCTTGGTTAGAAAACGACCCTCCAGCTGGAGCGGTGTATCGTTACAATTTGAAACTTATCATCTGCCAATACGTTTCAAATTGAAACAACACATGGGGAATACTTGCGGCACCTCAGGAGGTTGGAGAAGATCGAATCAGAGTGGCGTGTCCAATTCATTGAAAGGAGGAGGGGCGGCGTCTTCGATCGGTGAATGACGCGGACTGCGGACAGGCGGACTGTCCTGCGCGGTGGGGTCGGCGCGTTTCCGCAGATGATCCTCCTCATCGAACGAAAGGAGCGCAGCCATGGCACCCTGGGTGGCAGAGATCATCGGCACCATGATCCTGATCCTGTTGGGCGACGGCGTGGTGGCGAACGTCGTCCTGGGCAAGACCAAGGGCCAGGCCTCGGGCTGGATTGTGATCACGACCGGATGGGCCATGGCGGTGGCCATGGCCGTGTATGCCGTGGGCCGCATCAGCGGTGCCCACATCAACCCGGCTGTGACCATCGCCCTGGCGGCCATCGGCAAGTTCCCATGGTCGGATGTTCCCCTCTACATCGTCGGCCAGTTCATCGGCGCCTTCATCGGCGCGGTGCTGGTGTGGCTGGCCTACTACCCCCACTGGGCGGAGACGCCCGATCCGGCGCTGAAGCGCGCGGTGTTCTGCACCGCCCCGAACATCCGAAATTACGGGCTGAACTTCATCACCGAGGTGATCGGGACCTTCATGCTGGTCTTCGGCGTCCTGGCGATTCTCGCCAACAAGCTGGCGGAAGGCCTGACGCCTTTGCTGGTCGGCCTGTTGGTGTGGGCCATCGGGCTCTCCCTGGGTGGGCCCACGGGCTACGCCATCAACCCCGCCCGCGACCTCGGGCCGCGGATCGCCCACGCGGTGCTCCCCATCCCCGGCAAGGGCGACTCCGACTGGGCTTATGCCTGGGTCCCCGTGGTCGGCCCCATCGTGGGCGGCCTCATTGGAGCCTTGTTGTTCGTCGCGCTGGGGATGTGAGACGGATCGGCTTCGTCCATCAATTCCCTGCATCTTCACCCCCTCCCCGCGCCCGCAGTGCGGGGAGGGGGCATTCCGAAAGGAGGAAGCCATGAAGAAGCTGATCAATGACCCGATGAATGTGGTGCCGGAATCGCTGGAGGGGATGGCTCGGGCGCACCCGGATCTGATTAAGGTCCACTTCAACCCGAACTTCGTTTACCGCGCCGACGCACCCCGCCCGGGCAAAGTGGCGGTGATCTCCGGCGGGGGCAGCGGCCACGAGCCGATGCACGTGGGCTTCGTCGGCTATGGGATGCTGGACGCGGCCTGCCCCGGCGCGGTGTTCACCTCCCCCACGCCTGACCAGATGTATGAGGCGGCCAAGGCCGTTCACGGCGGCGCGGGGATCCTGTTCATTGTTAAAAACTACGCCGGGGACG
Organism: Thermoflexus sp.; assembly: GCA_041641155.1. GTDB lineage: Bacteria > Chloroflexota > Anaerolineae > Thermoflexales > Thermoflexaceae > Thermoflexus. The sequence continues at coordinate 307 of JBEPYX010000123.1, read as the reverse complement.
TGATGAACTTCGATATGGCGGCGGACCTCCTGCGGGGCGAGGGGTTCCAGGTGGAGAGCGTGCTGATCGCCGACGACGTGGCCGTCGAGAGCAGCCTCTACTCCCAGGGCCGGCGGGGCACCGGCACTACGGTGCTGGCCGAGAAGATCCTCGGGGCCGCCGCGGAGCGGGGCTACGACTTGCAGCGCCTGGCCGCCTTGGGCCGCCGGGTGGCGGAGAACGGCCGCTCGATGGGCATGGCCCTCACCTCCTGCACCGTCCCCCACGTGGGCCGGCCCACCTTCGAGCTGGGCGAGGATGAGATGGA
>JBEPYX010000122.1:0-5679 GCA_041641155.1 Thermoflexus sp. | reverse complement strand
GTGCTCACCCCGGATCATCCGCTCCAGGGTCCAGCGCCGGATCCGGAAGGGGAACTGCCCCCCGCAGACCGGGCACATCGCCTCGACCGACTGCGGATCCCGGGCTGCCAGGGCGGCGTAAGCCGGGTCGACGGGCAGAAGTCGTCCGGAAACGGTGGTGAGATACGCCACGGTTCCCTCCTCCATCGGGAAGATCAAGCCGCCGCCTCCCTGCGCGCCGCGAGACAAGGTTCGGCTCTTTATCTATCCCACGAAGACAAGGCCCCAGAAGCGGTAGATCCAATACAATCCGGCCCCCAGCAACAGCAGCGTGCCGACGGCTTCCAGGGCGGCCGCCAGCCGCCGGAGCCGACGCACCAGCGAGCCCCCCACGGCCGCGACGGCCAGCGAAAGGAGGGCGAGCACGAACCCCAATCCCTAACCCATACACCAGGACGAGGAGGAGGGCCTCCCCCGCACTCCGCTGGGACAGGGAGAACCCCACCAGGGCCAGGAAGAGTGGCAGGGTGCATCCCAGGGACGTCACGCCGTAGGCGAGCCCGAAACCGAGCCCGGCCCACAGGGCGGAGCGCTCCCCTGGCCGCCAGTCCCAGGGGAAAGCCGGAAGGGGCCATGGGCGCCCGACCACCCGCGAGAGGGCGAGGAGGATCAGAGCCCCGCCGACCCCAAGGCCCAGGACGGGGGTCCAGCGGGTGAGGGCTCTCAAGCCTAGGGCCAGGGCCGTCCCCGCCGCCACAAAGAGGCTGGTGCAGCCAGCGGCCATCGCCAGCCCCATCCCCGCGGCCTCCCTCAGGCGGATTTGCCCCCGCGTGGGGGCCAGGATGTAGCCGATGTAGGCCGGCAAGATCGCCAGGCCACACGGATTGACGACAGCCCTCATCCCGGTGATCCATGCGTAAAAGGCGAGGGTGGGGATCATCGCGGGCGCTCCTTCAGCGCTCCTCGGGGGACCCCTGGAGCGCGCGGGCGACTTGGGTGGCCAGGATTTCATACGGCGTCAGCGTCTCATCCCGCTCCGGGGAAGGGGTCGCCGCGGGTGTCGGGGGTTGGGAGAGGGCAGGCGACGCTTGCCCTGGCACGATCACAGGGGTAGGGGGCGAGGGGGAGCAGGCGGCGCCGTGCAGGCCGCCCCCATAGGGTCAAGCCTCCCAGGAAAAGCACCGCCGAGGCCGCGGCCAGGATCTCCAGATGGGTCGACAGATAGGCTCCCAGGCCCGTCCCGGCAAGCAAGCCCAAGACCCAGGGGGCCGTGACCGGCAGGTGGCATGGGCAGGTGATCCCCGCGATGACCCACCCCACTCCCCTTCGGATCTTCTCCACCATGGCTGGCCTTCTCAGCAGCAGCCCCCGCCGCCGGCCTCCTGGGAGCCCTTCAAGGCCCGCCACAGCCGTTGCCAGAACCCGGGGTGGGTGCGCGGGTAGCGCTCCGCATGCCACGGATGGCAGAATGCCTTCCCAATGGGCGAAGATCGGCGTCCCCTCGATCGGTTGCCCGCACTCCGCGCACCGGAGCGCGGCCGTCCCCGCCTGCGGCTTCCCTCCTGGCCCTTGCTCCCGCTCCATCTCCGTCTCCTTTCATTTTTCATTCGAGCACAGACGTCCATTCATGGATTCCCGATCCTCTGGATCCAGCGGAACCAATCCGCCAGCGGGGGCTGTGCCCGCCCCGCTCCTCCTATCCCGCGCAGCAGCTCAGCTTGCGCACGTCCTTCACGAACGCCTGAGCGGCGAGCTTGAGGCCTTCCACCCAGGTCAGGTAGGGGAAGAAGGCCTCCGCCAGGTCGCGAACGGTGTAGCCCCCCCGGAGCGCCAGGACCCCCGTCTGGATCACCTCGCCCGCCTCCGGGGCCAGGACGTGGACGCCCAGCAGGCGGTCGGTCTCCGCATCGGCGACTAGCTTAATCAACCCCCGCGGGTCGAAGGCCACCCGGGCGCGGGGGACGAGATCCAGCGGGAGGAGGGAGACCTTCGGAACCATGCCCTGCTCCCGTGCCTGGGCCTCGGTCAGCCCCACCGCCGCCACCTCGGGATCGGTGAAGGTCACCCGGGGGACAGCCGAGAGGTCCAGCGTCTTGTGGTTCCCCAGGAGCGCGTTCTCAGCGGCCACCGTCCCGCTGGCCGCGGCCACGTAGACGAACATAGGGAGGTTCGTGCAGTCCCCGGCTGCGTAGATCGCCGGGTGCGCCGTCTGCATATATGGGGTGACAGGGATCTCCCCCTTGGGGCCGGGGGAGATCCCGACCGCCTCCAGACCCAGCCCCTCGGTGTTCGCCCGGCGTCCCGTGGCCACCAGGATCTGCTCCGCGGAGACCCGGTCCGCCCGCCCATCCTGCTGGAAAGCGACGAAGACGCGACCGCCCGATCGCTCCACCCGGGTGATCCGCACGCCGGTGTGGAAGACCATCCCCTCCGCCTCGAGGTTGCCCTGCAACGCCGCGCTGATCTCCGGCTCCTCGAAGGGAACGATGCGGGGGAGGGCCTCCAGCACGGTGACAGCCGCGCCGGCCCGGGCGAAGACCTGGGCGAGCTCCAGGCCCACGGCGTTGGCGCCGATCACGATCCAGGAGCGGGGCAGCTCCCGGAGGGAGAGCGCCTCCGTGCTGGTGAGGTATCCGGCCTCCGCCAGGCCGGGGATCGGGGGGGCCCACGGCCGGGCGCCGGTGGCCAGGATCACCCGGCTCGGGGCGAAGGATTCGCCGTTGACCACCACCCCTCCCCCGGCCACCAACCGAGCCCGGCCGCGGAGGAGGGTGATCTGCGGATAGGCAGCCAGGATATCCTCATACTTCTCCCGGCGCATCGCCGTGATGAGGGCCTCCTTCTGGGCGATCAACGCCGCCCAGTTCAGCGCCCCGCGCGCGGTGGCGATCCCGCGGAAGCCGTGGGCGCCTGCCCAATGGTAAACCGCCAGCGCCCGGATCAGCATCTTGGAGGGAATACACCCCACGTTCACGCAGGTCCCGCCCAGCGTTCCCGCCTCCACCATCGCCACCCGGGCCCCCAGCTCGGCAGCACGGATGGCGGCGGCGAAGGCCGCGGAGCCCCCGCCGATCACGATCAGGTCGAAGCGGTGATCGCCCGCGGGGGGCGGGGAGGCTTCCACCGGTTCGCCCCGGATCACACGGGCGCGATAGCCGGCGCGTGCGACGGCTTCCTCCAGCGCCTCGGCGGGGATCTCGTCCGCCGCGATCACCTCGGCCTTCCCGGCGGACCAGTGGGGCACGCGGACGGAGAGCACCCCGGGAACCGACTGCAGCGCCCGTGTCACGTGCCGGGCGCAATCGTCACAGGTCATCCCCTGTACCTCAAGCGTCAGACGCATCGCCATGTGCGGCCTCCTCAAATCAATCCCTCCTTTCCTCTTTATCCCCATCCCCGGGATGGGGATATGCATTCCCATTATAGACACAGAGGCCGGCGCGGTCAAAAGGCGAGGAGCCCGATGTGGGCTTCGTCCGTGGCGAGCGGGGAACCGGACCGAGGTGGGCGTTGGAGGCGAGCGAGGGTCATGAGATGGGCCGGAGCGTCTTCTCCAGGGACCACCCGCCGGGCTTCATCGCCGCCGTCTGAACAGTCCCTTGCTCCGGGTGGAAGACCAGATGGGCGCGCCCCTCAAGGGCATCCAGCACGTCGCCCATGGCGTCCGCCAGGACCACCGGCCGGCCCAGGGCCCGCGCGATCTCCAGCGGAGTCCGATCGTCCAGCGAGATCCCCTCCGGGTGATCGAACATGATCCGAGGCAACACCACCAGCTCCCCCAGCGGGCGGGCCGTCAGCTGCCCGATGACGTCTTCCGCCATCAACAGCCCCGCCACCGTGATGGTCTCCCCCAGCCGGGTGTTCACGATGGGGACCACCTCCAGTGTGGCCCCGGTGCGCGCGCTGAAATCCGCCGCCACCCGGGCCAGGACCGGGGCGAAGAGGGTCCCAGTGGCCAGGGTCGCCCGACGCCCCGCCAGGGCCCGCCCCCGCCGGTGCAGGGCACGCCGCACCCGTCGGTAGTCCTCCAGGAAGTCCCGCACCATCCCCAGGCCGTTCTCCTGCAGCCGCAGCCCATCGTAAGCCGCCTTCGATGGAACGGGGCGTCCGGTGAGGAGATACCACTCGTCGGTGGCGTAGACGAAGCGGACGCCCAGGGAGCGGCGGAAGGCCCGTTGCCAAGCCTGGACCGCCCGCAACACCCGACGGGCCTCCTCCACGGTGTTCGGACGCACCCCATACCGCTGGAAGCGGGTGACACCCACCGGGACCACGCTCACCGAGCGCACCTGGGGCCACAGGGTCGCCAGGTCGAAGACGCTGCGCTCCAGATGCGCCCCGTCGTTCAGGCCCGGGGTGACCACGATCTGGGTGTGCATCTCGATCCCGTGGTCCGCCAGCCAGCGCAGCTGGGCCATGATATCCGGAGCTCGGGGGTTGCGCAGCACTCGCCGGCGGACCTCCGGGTCGGTGGCGTGGACGGAGATGTAAAGGGGGGAGAGGCGCTGCTCGACGATGCGCTGCCAATCGCGCGCCGTGAGGTTGGTCAGGGTGACGAAGTGCCCATACAGGAACGAGTAGCGATAATCGTCATCTTTAATGTAAAGGGTGCGGCGCATCCCCTTCGGCGTCTGGAGCACGAAGCAGAAGGTGCACAGGTTGTTGCAGCGGCGGATGTCGATGTCGAAGGTGGGGTGGGCGAACACCAGCCCCAGCGGCTCCCCCGCCCGCCGCGGCCCGCCCAGGAGGAGGCGCCGCCCGTCCCGCATGACCTCGACGGTCACCTCGTCCTCTGCAGCGTAGAAATGGACGTCAATGACGTCCTCCACGGGGTGTCCGTTGACCCGCACCAGCAGATCGCCCGGTCGAACCCCGACGCGCCCCCCCCACCCCTTGGGGTCCACCTGCACGATGAGGCCGGCCGGCTCCTGCGGCCGTGGCCGGTCCGGGATGCAGAATTCCGGCGGGATCACCAGCGAGCGGGGCATCCAGCTTCTCCTTGGGCCGGGCTCACCGAACTTCCATCACCGCGGAGGGCGCGAAGTAGGCGAAGTCGAAGCGCACGGGATCGCCGGCTGCGCGGCCCGGGATCGGCATCAGGCGCGCGGTGAGGGGCTTCCCCAGGCGGGCGCTCAGGGCCCGCAGATCCTCCAGCACCCGCGCCAAGGCCATCTCAGAGACCGCGCCCGGGAGCGGGATGGTGTCCAGGCCCGTCCCGCAGACCGCCGAATAGAGCAGCAGATCGCTCAGGCGGAAGGTCCTTTCAGCGGCCCGCCGCGCCAGGATCGCGTCCTCCAGGACCGGGAGCATCACCCCACAGAACCCGGTCCGGGGGAAATCCGCCCCATGCACCGCGGCGGCCAATCCCGCGATCGCCGCCAGCGTCCCCGCCTCGCCGAACGGGACGCCGCTCAAAGCCTCGATGGCGGCCCCAATGCTGCGCGCCGGCTCCGGGAACGGCGCGAGGGAGAAATCCACTCCCGCGAAGCGGGCGGCGAACGCCGTAGCGGCCGGACGGAGAAGATCCGCCAGCGACCGGCCGATCGCCTCCACCTGGGCCTGCAGCATCGCCAGGGCCGCCGCCGGATCCGAGGCGGCCCGCACGGCCTCCACAGCCAGATCCGCCGCCTCGGTGGCCACCGCCAGGGCCATCGGCCCCCCATCGTGATAGGCAGCCGGGAAGAAAGGACAGAGCGGGGG
>JBEPYX010000121.1:0-5732 GCA_041641155.1 Thermoflexus sp. | reverse complement strand
ACCCAGAAGGTGAGATCCCCCTGGTTCGGCGCCATGTAACGGGGCACCCGGTAATAGCCGATCTCCCGGGCCAGGGTTTCAATGACCAAGGGGCGGGCGTAAGGCTCCTTCCCATACGGGAAATACCACATATCGGCGACGTAGACATCCCCTTCCCGCCGGATGCCCCGCTGGAGCGGGAGCGCGTGGTGGACGATGGCGGGATCGTTGAGGGCAAAGGCCACGCGGCAGGCCTTCCCCAGGCGCCGGGCCCGCTCCAGGAAGGTTTGCAGGAAGGGCTCGTCGAAAAACAGGTTGTCCCGATACACCAGGGTGGGGACGCGATCCTCCGGGACCTCATCCAGGGAGTTGACCTCCAGCTCCTCATCACAGTATGGGGCCAGGAGGTCCCGCTGATGGAGCCACAACGGCTTGTTCAGGACCATGAGGTCCCGCGCCGGCTCATTGAACGGCGGGATCAAGCGGCGATCCCGAATGATCACCTTCCGCAGCTTGCCGCCCATGCGAACCTCCCGATCACTCCGAAACAGCTCCACGCTCCCCATTCGCCTGATGGTTCGTAGATCCTAACTGAACGGCGAAAACAGGATCCGGCCGGTGCCGATCACGCGGGCGGTTCAGGCCCTCCCTAAGAAGGATGGGGAGATTCCGTGGCCTCAGAGGAGGGGCTGGCGGACGCGCCGGCTCCCCTCGACAGTTCCGGCAATAGGAACTCCGCGAGCGCCTGCCAGAAGCGCTCCGGCTCATCGAGCATCGGGAAGTGGCCTGCTTCCGGCATCCAGTAGATCGTCGCGTATGGGGCGCCCTGGGCCAGGAGGCGCGCCTGATTGGGGTTCACGATGTTATCCCGCGCCCCGTAGATCCCGAGGACGGGAAGGCGCAGTTCAGGGAGCAACGGGCGGAGGTCGGTGCGGTGCAGGCTGCCGATGCTCTGGAAGAAGGAACGCAACGTGGTGCGGGAGAGATCCCGTTCCCACATCCGATACCACGTCCGCCAAGCCCGGGTGATCGTCGGGGAGGCGATGTAGGTCCCCGCTTTGACCACGGCGGGGAACGTGTAGGCGAGGAAGGCCCAGAACGGACGACCTGCCAGCTTCAGGAAGAAATTCAGGGAAGTGCCGACGATAGGGGATCCGACCACCGCCACGCGCGTCACGCGATCCGGGTGGGCGAGGGCCACTCCCAGGGCCACGGTTCCCCCCATCGAATGGCCGACCAGCGCCGCTGAGGCGATCCCCAGGCGATCCATGAACTGGACCACCAGATCGATGAAGTCGGGGACCGTGAAGCCGGACCGGTGGCGATCAGACTCACCGAACCCCCAGAAATCGAGGGCGTAAGAACGGCAATGGGAGGCCAGGGCGTTCATCGTGTCCATCCAGTAGGCCCACGATCCCAGCCACCCATGGAGGAAGATCACGGGCCGCCCCCGCCCGATCGCTTCGTAATGGACGATTCCTTGCTCGGTGACGATGGAGCTCATCCCGACACCCCTAGGCGGATACCCGGAGGGTGAGGATGCCGGGCCCCCGGATCCCCGGAACGCCCGGGTGGAGAAGGCACGCCGACCGGGCCACTGATTGGGCATGGGCGCTCATCGCCCGGAGGCGGAAAGCTCTTCCAGGATCGAATAGAGCAGCTCCAGGACCACTGTCTTCACGCTGTCCCGGCGGGTGGCCACACAGGGGAGCACCTTGACCCGACCGTCCAGGCGCAGCGCGATGCGCAGATCCTCCGGGTCCCAGGCGTCCTCGAGATCCTGCTTGTTGGCGGCGACCACAAAGGGGGTCTGAGCGTAACGGCGGAAGGTGTCCAGGATATTGCGGGCCTCGCGGAACGTCTCCGGTCTGGTGCTGTCCACCATCACAATAAACCCCAGCATTCCCTCCGCCAGGATCTCCCACATGAAATCAAACCGCCGCTGGCCCGGGGTGCCGAAAAGATACAGCACCAGGTCTTTGTCGATGGTGATCCGCCCGAAGTCCATGGCCACGGTGGTCTGATCCTTGATCGCCCGCTCCGCCGCCGATGAGATCCGCCGCTCCGTCGAGACCACCTCGATCTCGCTGATGGTGCGGATGAACTGGGTTTTCCCCGAGGCGAAGGGCCCGGTCACGACGATCTTCACGGCCTGCATCGGTTCGACGCCCCTCCCAAGAGATCTGTGCGGCTCCGGCCCGAACGCGGCTGTCCCTTCACAGACCGATCGCGCTGCGAGAGAGCGGCCCCCCTCTACAGCCGGCGGAAATAATTGATGAGCTTCTCCACCACCGAACGCGAGACCCCAGTTCCTGGGCCCCCGACGGGCACGCCCGCCGGCGGGGTGACCGCCGGCGGCGCCCCCAGCTCGATCAGGCCGGCCTGGAGGAGCCCATAGATGATACGCCGGATCTGGATCTCGTCCATGTTCAGACGCCGCATGATCTGCTCGATGGTGTTCCGGCCGTTGACCTGGCTGATCACCCGCCACTCCTCGGCGCTCAGCTGGACCTTGCGGATCGCCTCGGGGCGGCTGGTGAGCCGGACCGGCACATCCAGATCGGGGAGCTCCTCCTTGAGCCGCTCGATCTCCCGCATGCGCCGGGCCCCTTCCATGATTATGTTCTCTAGATCCATGGGGACCGGGATGCGGTTCTGCAGTGGCTGGAGGTCGGGCTCGAAGCGGAAAGCACCTTCGTTCCAGGAAAACAACCGGTAGACCACATCCAGCATCTGGGCCCGCAGGCTGTTCAGGATGTCCTGCTGGGTCACATAGCCCGCCTCGATCAACTTGAGGCCCAGCACTTTGTCGTCCTGAAGGCGGGAGAGATCGAAGGCCTTCAGCTGCTCCGGCTGGAGCTTCCCCGCCCGGATCAGGACGTCGGCCAACCGCCCATCCTGACGGTCTAACGCAGCGAAGATCAGCTTCCCGTCTTTAAAACAAAGGCGGGCGGTGCCGTTCCGGCTCTCCACCGTGAGGGTCCCGGTCTTCCGGGCCAGGTGGATCAGGTTCAGCAACTGGGCGGTGTTGAAGTCCCGCAGGTTCCCCTTCAGCGCCATTCAGATCCTCCTCACCATTCGTTCACACCCGAACGGGAAAGCCCCGCCCATCCCGGCTCCACGCCGACGATGGGTCAGCCGACCGCTTCCTCTGGATGACCGGGCTCGCGCATCGCGCCCTCATTGCCCAGCACGATGTCCACCAGACGCGGGAGGACCTCCGCAACATCGCCCTGGATCCGGACGTCCGCGTAGCGATCGGCCGCTGTGGGGGAGAGGTTGATCAGAATGAGGCGGGCGCCGTGGGCTTTGGCCAGGATCGGCAGGTCCCCGGCTGGGGCGACCTCCAGGGAGGAGCCCGCGACCAAGAACACATCCGACCGTCGGGCCTCCTGCTGGGCCGCCAGGAACGCCCGGGCTGGCAGCTGCTCCCCGAACAGGATGATGTCCGGCTTCAACACCCCGCCGCAACGATCGCAACGGGGGATCGTCCCATCCCGCAGGAAGGCCTCCAGGTGAGGTCCGGCGGGGACCTTCTGATAGCACCGGATGCAAGTGGCCTCCCGCAGATGGCCGTGCACCTCGATGACACGGCGGGAGCCCGCCTTCTGGTGGAGCGCGTCGATGTTCTGGGTGATCAACGCCTTGAGGAAACCCGCTGCCTCCAGGCGCGCCAGGGCGTAGTGGGCCGGGTTGGGCTGCGCCTCCAGGATCATGCGGGCCAGCGGGCGGACCCATTCGAAAAACGCCTCCGGACGATGGGAGAAGGCCCAGATGGAGGCCACCTCCATCGGATCGTAGATCGTCCACAGCCCGGAGCCCTCGCTCCGGAAATCGGGGATCCCGGACGGCGTGCTAATCCCCGCACCGGTCAGGGCCACCAGGTAACGGGAGCGTCGGATGAGCGCAGCGGCGCGCGCCAACTCCTCGTCCATCGCCCGAACCCGTAGATAAGAACCGCCTGCGATGGGCAGTTTTCCCACGTTTAACTATAATACCGTCCATCGAGCCAACAAAGCCGCAACCAGGGCCGCCCGTTGGGGAAGGGAATCCACGCGCACGTGTTCATCGAGGGCATGCGCGCCGTTCCCGATCGCCCCCAGGCCATCCAGGGTCGGGACCCCCAGGGCGGCGGTGAAGTTCGCATCGCTTCCCCCGCCAGTGCCCCCCTCCGTGAGGGCCAGCCCCAGCTCGGCAGCGATGGCCCGAGCCCGCTCAAAGGTGGCGACCATCCGGGCATCCCGCTCCATCGGGGGCCGGTTGAACCCGCCCCGGACCTCCAGGCGGGCGCCGTCCAGGACGGGGCGCAGGTTCCGAAAGGCCCGCTCGATCCGGTCCATCTCCGCCCGCGTGGCCACCCGCACGTCCACCACCATCTCGGCGTAATCCGGCACCACGTTCGGGCGGATCCCGCCCCGGATCATCCCGACTCCCACCGTCGTGCCCCGGCGTGGATCGGCCAGCCCCCGCAGGCGCATGATCTGATAAGCCAGTTCCTCGATCGCGTTGATCCCGCGCTGCGGATCCACCCCGGCGTGGGCTGACCGCCCGTAGGCGATGACGGTGAAATCCGCCACCCCCTTTCGGAACGTTTTGAGGCTTCCGTCCGGGAGCCCTGGCTCCAGGCAGAGCACAAGATGGCTGCGCCGCGCCTCCTCCTCGATCAACGGTCGGGAGGTCTCGCTCCCTGTCTCCTCATCGCTGGTGAAGAGCATGCGGATCCGATGAGGCGGGCGGATGTTCATGGCCTGCAGCCCCCGAAGGGCGCCGAGGAGGATGGCGATCCCTCCCTTCATGTCGAAGGCCCCCGGGCCGTAGAGCCGGCCATCCGCCTCGCGGATCGGCATGCGGGCCAGCGTCCCCAGAGGCCACACCGTGTCCAGATGACAGAGGGTGAGGATCTGAGTCGAGGCCTCCCGGTCCCCCCAGGTGGCGATCCAGTGATCCCCCACCGACTCCTGAGGGATCCGCTCCACATCGGCCCCGAGCTCCCGCAGGCGATCCGCGACAAACTCCCCCAACCGATCGACGGCCTCCTTTTCCGTGGTGGGCGACTCCCGTGCCACCAGCTCCCGCAACAGCGCCACCAGGTCCCCCTGAAGCCGTGAGAACGTCTCCAACCACGCCGCCCGCGACGACATCCGTCTTCCCTCTTCATCGTGGGATCGGCCAAGCCTACAAGAAGATCCCGGATCCTAAATCACCAGCTGCTCGTAAAGCCGCTCCAGGCTGAGATCCGGGGAGACGGTCTCAGGGGAGCGTAGGGTCAATGCGGCCGCCGCCACACCCAATCGGACCGCCTCCTCGATCGGGATGTGGTGGAGGAGGGCGAAGATCACGGCCGCCGTCAGCGCGTCCCCCGCCCCCGTGAGATCCACGATCTCGGTCCGCAGGGCCGGGATATGCCCGCTGAGGTCGCCCGCCGCATACACCAGGCCCAGCTCCGCCATGGTGATGATGGCGATCTGCACGCCCAGCGCCGTGAGATAGCGGGCCGCGAAGAGCGCTTCGTCCACGCTGGAAACCGGCAGCCCCGTGAGCGCCTCGGCCTCCGCCGCGTTGGGGGTCACCAGATACAGCTCGGGGAGAACCGATCGAAGGCGCATCGCCAGGGTGGGCGAGGTCGGATCCGCCGCCACCGGGACGCCGAACCGATGGGCGAGGCGGACGGCCATCCGCAACACAGCCGGCGACAGATTGGCGTCAAGGACCACCATGGCGGCCTGCTCGAAGAGGCCCCGGCGGGCCTGCAG
>JBEPYX010000120.1:0-5787 GCA_041641155.1 Thermoflexus sp. | reverse complement strand
TTATTCTTCGGATCGGCGCATGCCGAGGGCGAGGAGGGCGTAGTAGGCGAGGGTGGAGAGGGCCTGGGCGAGGGCGGCCACGTAGGTGAGGGCCGCCGCCTCCAGCACCTCCCGCGCCCCCTTCCGCTCCGCCTCCCCCACCAGCAGCCCACTCCCCTCCAGCAGCGCCAGCGCCCGCCGGCTCGCGTCCACCTCCACCGGCAGCGTCACCAGCGCAAACACCGCCGCCGCCCCAAACAACCCCACCCCCACCCACGCCAGCTCCACACTCCGCAGCCCCCACCCCACCAAAAACAGCACCGGCCCCAGCCACGAGCCCAAATTCACCGCCGGCACCAACGCCGCCCGCGCCCGCAGCCCCCAATACCCCTCCGCATCCTGCAGCGCATGCCCCACCTCGTGCGCCGCCACCGCCAGCCCCGCCACCGACGCCACCCCCGCCACCCCCGCCGACAGCCGCAGCGTCCGGCTCGCCGGATCATAATGATCCGTCAGCTGCCCCGGCACCCCCTCAATCCGCACCTCCGTCAGCCCCGCCGCCCGCAGCAGCCACCGCGCCGCCTCCAGCCCCGTCACCCGCGCCGGCACCCGCAGCCACCGCTGGTAGGCCGCCTGCACCCGCGCCTGCGCATACAACCCCAACACCAACGCCGGCAACGCCAGCACAAAATACAACGGATCCCACCAAAACAGCATCGCCGCTCTTCCCTACCGAGCGAAGTCCAACGGCGAGGAACGGTTTGTCTGGCAAGATGGCATTCGAGCGCCTGCGGTGGAGCGACCGCAGGCGCCCCGCGGGGATCAGACCTGTCGGTATTCGCCCTCCACCACCTCGCCCTCGCCGGCGGGGCGGGAGCCGCCCGAGCCGCCCGCCGCGGCCCGCTGGTAGACCGCCTGGCCGATCGCCAGGGCCGCCTGACGCAGCTCCTGCGTGAGCTGGCGGATGCGGGCCGTGTTATCCGTGCCCATCGCCTCCTTCAGCTGGCGGATCAGACCCTCGAGGCGCTCGCGGTCCGCTGGGGCGACCTGATCGCCCAGCTCCCGCAGCGAGCGCTCGACGCTGTAGATCATGTTGTCCGCCTCGTTACGGGCCTCGGCCAGCTCGCGCCGGCGCCGGTCCTCCTCCGCATAGCGCTCGGCCTCCTTGAGGAGCCGCTCCACCTCCTCCTTGGAGAGGTTGGTGGAGGCGGTGATGGTGATCTTGGCCTCCTTCCCGGTCGCCCGATCCCGGGCCGACACGTTCAGGATGCCGTTGGCGTCGATGTCGAACGTCACCTCGATCTGCGGCACGCCCCGCGGCGCCGGCGGGATGCCCTCCAGGCGGAACTGGCCCAGGAGGATGTTGTCGGCCGCCATCGGCCGCTCGCCCTGGTAAACCTTGATATCAACGGCGGTCTGGAAGTCCTCGGCGGTGGTGAAGACCTCAGTCTTGCGCACCGGGATCGTGGTGTTGCGCGGGATGATCACCGTCATCACCCCGCCCAGGGTCTCCACGCCCAGGGAGAGCGGCGTCACATCCAGGAGCAGGACGTCCCGGACCTCGCCCGCGAGCACGCCCGCCTGGATGGCCGCGCCGACGGCGACCACCTCATCGGGGTTGACCCCCTTGTGCGGCTCCTTGCCCGTCAGCTCCCGCACCAGCTGCTGTACCATCGGCATGCGGGTGGCGCCGCCGACCAGGATCACCTCGTCGACCTGCTCCGGCCGCAGCTTGGCGTCGCGCAGGGCCTGCTCGAAGGGGCCCTTCAGGCGCTCCACCAGATGGCGGGAGAGCTGCTCGAACTTGGCCCGGGTCAGCCGCATCTGGAGATGCTTCGGCCCGTCGGCCGTGGCGGTGATGAAGGGCAGGTTGATCTCGGTCTCCATCAGCGTGGAGAGCTCGATCTTCGCCTTCTCGGCCGCCTCCTTCAGACGCTGCAGGGCCTGGCGGTCCTTCCGGAGGTCGATGCCGTGCTCCTTCATGAACTCCTCGGCCACGTAGTCGATGATCACCTGGTCCCAGTCGTCGCCGCCCAGGTGAGTGTCGCCGGCCGTGGCCTTCACCTCGATCACCCCGTCACCGACCTCCAGGATCGAGACGTCGAAGGTCCCGCCGCCCAGGTCCCACACCAGGATGATCTCGTTCTTCTTCTTGTCCAGCCCGTAGGCCAGGGCCGCGGCCGTGGGCTCGTTGATGATGCGCAGCACCTCCAGGCCCGCGATCTTCCCGGCGTCCTTGGTGGCCTGGCGCTGGCTGTCGTTGAAATAGGCCGGCACCGTGATCACCGCCTGGGTGACCGGCTCCCCGAGATAGGCCTCGGCGTCCTGCTTCAGCTTGCGCAGGATCATCGCCGAGATCTCCTGAGGGGTGAACTCCTTGCCCACCGCCGGGATGAAGACGCGAGCATCCCCGTTGGGCCCCTCCACAACCTTATAGGGGACCCGCCGGATCTCCTCCGGCACCTCGCTGTAGCGCCGGCCCATGAAGCGCTTGATGGAGAACACCGTGTTCTCCGGGTTGATGATCGCCTGGCGCTTGGCCGGCAGGCCGACCAGGCGCTCCCCGGTCTTGGTGAAGGCGACCACCGACGGGCAGAGGTTCCCGCCCTCGGCGATGGGGATCACCTTGGGCTCCCCACCCTCCATCACGGCGATCACCGAGTTGGTCGTCCCCAGGTCAATGCCGACGATCCGCCCCTTCTTGGCCATCGGAAACCTCCTGTGCAAGGTTGAGAGGATCCCCTTCCAACCGAGGCGCCGCCTCTGCCAGGGGGGCCGGCCGCTGGACCCGGACCTCCATCGGTGGGGCAGGCGCCCGCTGGGCCAGGGTCGCCGGTGTCCCCGGGGAGGGCAGCCGGGCGTAATCGCATTGACACGGCCCTCCGTGGGCACACCCCAAGCAGCAGTATGGCTGACGATCGACGATCACCGGCTGCCACTCGATCTCGATGCCGCAGTTCCGGCAGATCAGCGGCACGGACTTCCCCCTGGGCCGAAGTCCCTTCCCATTCTATGCAGGTTCTATTAGAGGAGCATTAGAGGGCGGCGGCTCGCTTTTCGGGTTCGAGTTATGATGGAAGGGAACGCATCTGCCTCGCGGGGCCTGTGGAGGCGTGGGACGCCGGGGCATTGGCCAGGGGGTTCTGATGGCTCGGGGGCGAACGCAGTATGTCTGCCAGAAGTGCGGAGCGGCCCATCCCAAGTGGATGGGGCGTTGCCCAGATTGCGGGGAGTGGAACACCCTGGTGGAGGTCTCGCCCACCCCTGCCGCTCGCGCCGTCGGCCTCGCCGGACCGCCCGGCGCCCGGCCGGTCCCCCTCCCGGCGGTGGAGGCAGCCGGAGTGACGCGCTGGCCGCTGCCGATCGGGGAGTTCGCCCGGGTGCTGGGTGGGGGCGTGGTGCCCGGCTCCCTCATCCTGGTCGCCGGCGACCCGGGCATCGGGAAGTCCACGCTGTTGATGCAACTGGCCGACCGGATGGCCGGCCCCGAGTTCCCAGTCCTTTATATCTCCGGCGAGGAGTCCCTCGGCCAGCTCAAGATGCGGGCCGACCGCCTGGGCCTGGGCAATCCCCACCTCTACCTGCTCAACGAAACCCGCATGGAGGCCCTCGCGGATCACATCCAGGCGATGCGCCCGCGCCTGGTGATCGTGGACTCCATCCAGACCGTCTACGTGGAGGAGATCCCCTCCCCTCCCGGCAGCATCAGCCAGGTCCGCGAATGCGCCGTCCGGTTCCAGGCGCTCGCCAAAACCATGGGGGTCACCATCTTCCTCGTCGGCCATGTGACCAAGGCCGGCCTGATCGCCGGGCCGAAGCTCCTGGAGCACATCGTGGACACGGTCCTCTACCTGGAGGGGGATCGCTATCACGCCTTCCGCATGCTCCGCAGCGTGAAGAACCGCTTCGGCGCCACCTCGGAGGTGGGCGTCTTCGAGATGCGCGGGGACGGCATGGCCGAGGTCCCTAACCCCTCGGAACTGTTCCTGGCCGAGCGCCTGATCCAGGCGTCCGGCTCCGCGGTCGCCGTGACCATGGAGGGGACCCGCCCCCTGTTGGTGGAGATCCAGGCCCTGGTCAGCCCGGCGCCGCCGGGGGCCGCGCGGCGCACGGCCAACGGGGTGGACCCCTACCGCCTCCTGCTCCTGGTGGCCGTGCTGACGAAGCGGGTGGGTTTGCGCCTGCACGACCACGACCTCTTCGTGAACGTGGTCGGCGGCCTCCGGGTGGACGAGCCAGCGGCGGATCTGGCCGTCGCTATGGCCATCGTCTCCTCCGCCCGGGATCGCCCCTTGCCCCCCGATATGGTCTTCATCGGGGAGATCGGGCTCTCCGGGGAGCTGCGGGCCGTGGGGCATCTGGAGCTGCGCCTGGCGGAGGCCGCCCAGCTGGGCTTCCGACGCTGCCTCCTGCCCCGCACCGTCCGCCGCCTGCGAGAGATCCCGGAAGGCCTCGCGCTGCTCCCGGCGCGCACCTTGGCGGAGGCCCTCTCGATCGCCTTCGGCGGGTGATCCCTTCAGGCCGCCAGCATCTCCCGCAGCTCCATCGCATTGTGCACCGCGTGGCCGAAGGCGTCGTTATTGAAGTAAACGTAGACCTCGTGGCCCGCCTGCAGGAACCCCCGGATCCGCTCCGCCCAGCGGGCCAGCTCGTCCCGGCGGTAGCGGCCCGCGTAGCGGGCCGTGGACCCGTGGAAGCGGATGTAGACGATCGGCCCGGTGACCCAGAGGGGAGGGGTGAGATCCGGCATATCGAAGAGACAGAACGAGAGGCCGTAGCGCGCCAGCGTCGCCCGGATCGGCTCCACCCACCAACGGGGATCCCGGAACTCGAACACATGGAGCAAATCGGAAGGGAGGAGGGCGGCGAACGCCGCCAGACGGTCGGGATCCGCCGACCCGCCGGGAGGGAGCTGATAGAGCACAGGCCCCAGGCGGTCCCCGAGGCGCCGGGCGCGGTCCAGGAAGCGGGCGAGGGGTTCCGCGCAATCCTTCAGGCGGCGGACGTGGGTGAGGTAGCGGTTGGCCTTCACCGCGTAGCGAAAACCGGGGGGCGCTTGCTCCCGCCAGCGATCGAAGGCGGCCTCCGAAGGCAGGCGGTAGAAGGTGTTGTTGATCTCCACCGTGTCGAAGTGGGCCGCGTAATGGGCGAACCAGCGGCTGGGCGGCAGGCCCTCGGGGTAGAAGACCCCCCGCCAGTGCGGATACACCCATCCGGAAGTCCCGATCCAGCAGCGAGCGGCCATCATCGGTCCTCCCCGCCCCCTTCAGCGCTCCCCCAGGATGATGGCGCTGCGCTCGGCGCCGCGGGCCATCGCCGGCGCCTCGGGCGGGGTCTCCTCCAGCGCCTTCATACGGGCCGCCAGCCCTTCGATCTCATCAAGATGCAGATGCAGCGTCTCCGCCAGGTCCAGCAACGCGCGGATCAGATGGCGCTCGAAGGCATGCCGGAAGGCCGCCAGGGAATCGAAGGCGACGCGGTCTACCCCCTCACGGTGCTCGCTCAGCCACAGGGCCGCCGCCGGGCTGTGGGCCACTTCCTTCACGAAGATCAGCATCCGCTTCCTCGCCCGCAGGGCCCGCGCCCACTCCAGCCCCATCGGGGCCGCGTAATCCATGCCCAGGATGAAGACATACAGATGCGCCCTCTCGACGGCCTCCAGGGCGGGGGCCAGCGCCTCGCCCGGCCGCGGCGTGTGCCGGATCTCCCATCCCAGGCGGATCGGCAGCCTGGCCACCACCTGGCCGACCACCTCCCGCTCCGCCTCCAGCTCCGGGCTGCTGGTGATGTAGATCCGGATCGGCTCCG
>JBEPYX010000119.1:0-5816 GCA_041641155.1 Thermoflexus sp. | reverse complement strand
TGGGGGATTGGGTCGAGGTGGAGGGCTTCCTCCAAGGGGGCGGCCAAATCATCGCGCGCGAGATCCGGGTGCGGAAGGCCCCCCAAGCGGCCGAGGTCGAGTTTAAGGGGCATGTGGAAGCCATCCTGACGCAAGGCTACCGGATCGGCGGACGCGCTGTGGTGGTGACCTCGACCACGTGGATTGATGGACCGATCACGGTGGGCACCTTCGTGGAGGTGGAAGGGATCCTCCAGGCCGACGGCTCCGTGCTCGCCCGCCGCATCCACGTGGAGGAGGAAGAGCGGGAGATCGAGTTCAAGGGACACGTGGAGGAAGTGCGGGCAGACGGCTATCGAATCGCTGGCCGGGTCGTGCGGGTGGATGCGAACACGCGCCTGGATGGGCCCATCACCGCAGGAGCCTTCGTGGAGGTGAAAGGGATCCTCCAGGCCGACGGCTCCATCCGGGCAATTCGGATCCACTTGGAGGACCGATCCGGGGACGACTCCGGAAGCCTCCAGAAGGGGGAGGACGGCCAGCGGGAGGAGGACCGGGAAGGAGGCGAGGATCGGCATGAGGAGGACGCACACGAGGATCAGCATGAGGATTAGGGGGACCGGGTCGCGGTGAAGGACCGCTCCCGCCGCCGCTGAGATGGCGGGGTGGCCCCTTCCCAGCGGGATGGATACGATGAGGGCAAGGGGGCGTGGAGACCTTCCTGGAGCCGTCCGAAGCGGTGACAGACGAACAGGCCCTGCTGGCCCAGGCGCGGTCGCTGGATCCGGAGGCCCTGGCTGAGCTGCACGCGCGCTATTACCGGATGCTGTATTTCTACACGCTCGGCCGGGTAGGGGAACGGGCGGTGGCGGAGGACGTGACCGCCGAGGTCTTCCTCCGCCTCCTGGAGGCTTTCCATCAGGGACGGGGGCCGGAGCGCCATCTGGCGGCCTGGCTGTTCCGGACCGCCGATCACCTCGTGGCGGATTACCATCGGGCCCGCTACCGGCATCCCGAAACCACGCTGGAGGAGGAGTGGGCAGGATCGGGGGAGGCGGAGCGGGGCGATGCGGTGGTGCGGGAACGGGTGCGCGCGGCACTGGCCCAGCTCACCCCCGATCAGCGGGCGGTGATCTTGATGCGCTTCTGGATGAATCTTCCCCTGGCCCAGATCGCCCGGGAGCTGGGAAGGAGCGTAGGGGCGGTGAAGCTGCTTCAACATCGGGCCCTGGCGGCCCTCGCCAAACGATTACAGGATCTCCGGGATGAACATGGCTCGGCGTGAGGATGTGCTGGAGGAGACACTGGAGCGCATCGGGAAGGGGACCTCGCTGGAGGAGGCAGCCGCCGCCCATCCGGAGCTGGCCCCGCTGCTCTATGTGGCCCGCCTCCTGGAAGAGACGCGGCCGCCCGCCCCCTCGCTGCGAGCGGAGCTGGCCTCCCAAACGGCTTTCCTCCGACGCGCGGCAGAACTCCGAGCCTCCCGTCGCCCATGGATCTGGAGGCTATCCGGGTGGCTCCGGTATGCCCCGGCGGGGGGGCTGATCGCCGCCCTGCTGCTCATCGCCGGGACGCTCCATGCCATGGCCCAATCCAGCCTGCCCGGGGATCCCCTCTATGGGCTGAAGCGGATGGAGGAGCAGATCTGGCTGGCCCTGACCCTGGACCCGGTGGAGCAGCGGCTGGTGGAAGAGGCCCTCGCGGCCCGGCGCTGGGCGGAATACCGCGCCCTCGCCCAGCGCCGCGGCGCTGGGACCGTGACTTGGGAGGGGCGAATCGAGTCGATCGAGGGATCCACGTGGCGGATCGGCGGGATTCCGGTGGCGATCCTCCCCGGAACGGAGATCATCGGGCCGGTCGCGCCAGGCCAGCCGGCTCGGGTGGCGGCCTTCCTGGGGCCGGGGGGCCAGCTGGTCGCGGCGCGGATCCAGGCAGCCCCGGAAACGCCGACCCCGGCCCCCACGGAGACGCCTCCGCCTTCGCCGACGCGGGTGCCCCGGGCAACGCCGGCGCCTTCGCCGAGCGCGCCGCCCGCCCCGATGGAGACGCCGCCCCCCGCGACGGCCACGGTTGCCCCCACGCCGACGGGGACGCCGATCCCATCCCCTGAGAAAACCCGAGAGCCGCCTGAGACACCCCGGCCGACCCGGATGCCGGAGGAGGAGGACGAGGAGGAGGTCCAGTGGGATGGGGTGCTCCAGGCCATCTCCGGATCCGTCTGGGTCATCGGCGGGCGCACGGTGCAGGTCCCAGGGGAGACGGAGATCCGAGGGGATCCGGGGATCGGCGACTGGGTCGAAGTGCGGGCGAGGCGCCAGCCGGACGGAACGCTGGTCGCCGTGCGGATCCGACGGGAGGAGTCGCCCGAGGGGAGGAACGGACGGCGCGCGGATCCCTCCCACTGGACATGGAGGAGGATCGAACGATACCCCTGAAGGCGACGCCCCTGGGCGCGCTGAGCGACCCGCTCCGCCCGGGCCTGGACCTGGCGCATGATCGCTTCCTTGTCCAGGGTGAGCCGGTGGCGCCCCGGCATGAGCACCTTCCCGTTCACGATCCCTGTGTCCCCATCGCTGGCGCGGATCGAATCGACTAGGGCGGCCTGCACCGAATGCACGGGCTGGACAGGGGCTCCGTCCAGCCGCACCCGGATGAGATCCGCGAGGTAGCCGGGTGCCAGGCGGCCCAGGCGCTCCTCCTCCCCCAGGACCCGCGCCCCGTCCCAGGTGGCCATCGTCAGGGCCTCATGCAGCGGCAGCGCCCGTGCGTCCCGCCGCTCGTGTTGCTGCAGCAACGCCGCCCAGACGCGGCATGGGCATTATGAGGCCCGGCATAGCCGCCATGTCGCTCCCCGAGATAACCCGGGCCGCAGCGGCGGGGTCTCCCTAGCCGGTGGGCTGAACCGCCGCGATCCGAGGGCCTTGGAGGAGAACGTCCTGCCCCGCCCGCACCTCGACCCGTTCCGGGCCGGGGTCCACCACGGTCCCATCCTGAATGAGGAGGTCGTAGGTCACGGGGCCTCCGGCGATGACGGTTCATCCGCCCAGCTGCACCCGCTTCTGCATCTGGAACATCGAGAGGATCTCCTTCACGGTGGTGGCGTCCTCCGGCCCCTTGTCCTCCCGGATCCACCCCACCACCCGCGGGAAGCGGAGGGCATAGCCCGGCTCCCCGTCGGCCCTCCCGCAGGTGTGGACCGGGGAGCGGGTGATCTCATCGGCGAGGACCGTGAGGACGATTTTCGGCTCCACCCAAACGTCCGGCTCGAGAAGCGAGTCCACCCGGGCGGGGCGGTGCTCCGTCCGGAGCGCATCCAGGAGCTCCCGGATCCGTACCCATTCCTCCTCCGTCAGACCGCTGCCGATCCTGGCCACCGTCTTGAAGGTGTCGGAGTCCGGATCGTAGACCGCGCCCAGCAGGGCCCCGATGCCGAGCCTCGCCCGCATGCCCCGGCCGCGGAAGTAGCCCACCACGACCACATCGATGGTGTCGCTCAGCTCACCTTTGTAGGAGCGCTTGAGTTTGATCCAGTGGAAGCCGCGGGCGCCAGCCTGATAGGGAGCGTCCAGGCGTTTGGCCACGATGCCTTCCATGCCTCGCTCGATAGCCTCATCGAAGAACCGCTGGATGGCTTGGGGGTCGTCGGTGACGATCCGGTCGACCAGGCGGATGCGGCCGTCGGGGATGATCAGGCGGGCGAGGGCTTCGAAGCGGGCCGCGTAGGGTTGGGGGGTGTAATCCTGCTCGTCGGCGTAGAGGAGGTCGAAGGCGAAGAGGACCAGCGGGTATTCTCGCATCATCTCCTCGACGCCGTGCTTGCGCTTGCGCTGGACAGTAACTTGGAACGGGTGGATCTCGCCGGTCTCCTCGTTGACCGCCACCGCCTCCCCTTCCAAGATGGCCTCCCGCGCCGCGATCTGCTGGCGGACCGCCTCGACGAGCTCGGGGAACATCGGGGTGGTCCGCTCCAGGTTGCGGGAGAAGATCTCGACCCGGTCGCCGGCCTTGTGGATCTGACAGCGGAACCCGTCGAGCTTGACCTCGACGGCGCACCGGCCCAGCTTCTCCACGATCTCTTCGGGGCTGGAGAGGCGCTCGGCCAGGGCCGGCCGGATCGGGTTCCCCACCCGGATGCGGAAGGCCCGGATCCCCTCGATCCCCTGCTCGAAGAGGGTGCGGGCCACCAGGCCCAGGTCCGAGCACAGATTGTAAGCCCGCTCCAGGTCTGGCCGCAGGCTCCGATCCCCGGCCACCGCCTTCGACAGGGCATCCAGGATCGTGGGATCCCCCACCCCCAGGCGCAGGCGGCCCAGGACGAAGCGGGCGATGTAGCGGGCTTCTTTCGGGGAGGACTGCTGGAGGAGGGCAGCGAGCATCTGGACCTTCCGCTCCACGCTCCCCTCGCCCGCGGTCTGGGCGATCTGAAGGAGGGCTTCATAGACCTCGCGGACGTGGAGGCCGGCGGGGGAGGTTTTCCGCCGGCGGAGCAGCTCCTCCGCCGCGAGGCCGGGATCCCCGTGCTCCCGGTTCAGCCGCGCCACCTCCGTCTCGCTCACCCCGGCGGCGCGGGCGATGGCACGCAGGATGAGCTTCTCCGCCATGCCGATCTCGACCCCGCGGAAGGGGGGCAGCAGCTGCTCCTGGCAGAAATAAACGACCTTGTCGATCTCCTCCCGATCGCACGCTCGGAACAGCTCGCTGAGGATGTCGAACATCTCCAGGCGCTTCGTGGTGGCTTCCAGACGCTCGAAGTACTCCACCAACTGGGCGAACCGCATGATCGACTCCTAAACCGGAGTGGATCTACATCCCCGCGGGCGCGGGGAAAGCTGGACACGGGTTCCGAGAGGGCGGCGCCGCCGGTATCCCAATTTCTCTATTTTAGCCCTCTGGGGATGCGGAGGGCGAGGCTTACGGGCGGATGGAAAGGCCCAACTGGACGAAGAGGGATTGGAGGCCTGGCTGCTCGGCCGCCGGGGCACGACGCCAGGCCTGGCCGGCCGCCGCCTCCGCCTCCTCCTTCCGTCCCGCCATGGCCAGCGTGATCGCCAGCTCCCGATACAGCAGCCACGCGTCCGCTCCTTCCCCAACGACCTGAAGGGCCTGGCGGAACGCGGCGGTGGCCCCCTCCAGATCGCCCAAGTTCCGCAGCGCATATCCCCGGCGCATGGCCGCCGTCCACGCGCCCGGATCCGCCGCCAGCGCCTGGCCGTAGGCCTCGGCGGCCTCCCGATACAACGCCGGCGCCTGGGATCGGTCCAGCGCGCAGTCGGCATGGCTCAAGAAGAAATCGCCGATGGCCTGCCAGGACTCCGGACGCGATCCGGCACGCGCCCGCAGTTGCGCGCGGGCTGCCTGGGCTCCCTCCGAGGCCCCGAGCTGTTCCTGCACGTAGGCCAGGGCCGCCCACCCCACGGCATGATCCGGCCGAAGGGCCAGCAGGCGGCGATAGACCGCCTCCGCCTGCTCCCACGCCGCCCGCTTCACCGTCGGATCCGTGACTTTCTCGCTGCGCACCAGGAGGAGATCCCCGTAGATCTGGTAGGTCTGATCGAACTGGTCGTCCAGCTCCAGGGAGCGTCGCAGCTTGCGCTCGGCGGACTCCAGGTCGTTGCGCAGGTAGAGATCCACGCTGGCCCACTCGTTCCACAGCCCCGCGTTGTTGGGGCTCAGTCGGGTCGCTTCCTCGTAATAACGGCTGGATTGCGTCACGTGGCGCACGAACTCGGGGGGCATCGCCGCCAGATCGATCCGCGTCCGGCAGTATCGGGGGTCGAGGAGGAGATCCGCCCAGCGTCGGTGCATGCGGGCCAGGTTTGCCGTGTGGTCGGTGTTCA
>JBEPYX010000118.1:0-5853 GCA_041641155.1 Thermoflexus sp. | reverse complement strand
CGACGGCATCGCGCGCGGGGTCCTGAGCCCGGAGCTGCTCCGCTTCGACCTGGAGCGGCTGGCCCGGGCCCTGGATCCACGCCGGGACGCCCTGCTCCCCTACGCCGGGCTGGCGACCCTCTACGACCGCTACCTCGTGCGGGATCCGGACACCCGGCAGGTGCTGGAACCGCCCCAGGCCATGTGGATGCGGGTGGCGATGGGGCTGGCGCAGGCGGAGGAGGACCGCGAGGGCTGGGCGCTGCGCTTCTACGAACGGATGAGCACCTTGCGTTACCTGCCCAGCACCCCCACCCTTTTCAACAGCGGGACCCCTCATCATCAGCTGGCCTCGTGCTATCTCTATGAGGTCCACGACAGCCTGGACCACATCCTGGACGCCGCGGCGGCTTTCGGGATGCTGGCCAAATACGCGGGCGGCATCGGGGCCTCCGTGACCCGCCTCCGGGCGGTCGGCGCCCCGGTGCGGGGCATCAACGGCCGCAGCGGCGGCCTCATCCCTTTCCTGCACCTCTACGACGCCCTGATCCACGCGATCAACCAAGGAGGGCGGCGGCGGGGGACGATGGCCGTCTACCTGGAGCCATGGCATCTGGAGATCGAGGCCTTCCTGGACCTGCGCCGCAACGCGGGGGATCCCTATCAGCGCACTCCCTCCCTGGACACTGCCCTCTGGATCCCGGACGCGTTCATGGAGCGGGTGGCCGCCGACGCCGACTGGTATCTCTTCGACCCGCTGTATGCGGGCGATCTGGTGGATCAGTATGGGGAAGCTTTCCGCCAGCGCTACGAATCCTACATCGAGCAAGCGGAGCGGGGCCAGATCCCCCGCCGGGCGTGGCGAAAGGTGCGGGCGCGGGAGCTTTACCGGAAGATCCTGGCGGCCCTGATGGAGACCGGCCACCCCTGGATCACCTTTAAGGACAGCGCCAACCTGCGCAGCATGCTACGCCACGCCGGCGTCATCCATTCCCTCAACCTATGCACGGAGGTCGCCCTCCCCACGAACCGCGACGAGATCGCGGTATGCAACCTGGCCAGCGTCAACCTGGTCCGCCACCTCCGCCCCGACGGGACGCTGGACGAAGCGGAGCTGGCCCGCACGGTGGAGATCGCCATGCGCGGGCTGGACAACGTGATCGATCTGAACCTCTACCCTGACGAACGGGCGCGCCGCAGCAACCTCCTGAACCGCCCGGTGGGGTTGGGCCTGATGGGCTTCGCAGAGCTGCTGGCCCGCTGGGGTCTTTCCTTCAACGATCCCGAGGCGGCAGCGCACGCCGACCGCATCGTAGAGTTCCTGTCCTACCACGCGATCCGCTCCAGCATCGCCCTGGCCCGGGAGCGGGGTCCCTTCCCGCGCTTCGAGGGCAGCGAATGGTCCAAGGGCCGCTTCCCCTTCGAAACCCTGGAGGACCTGGAGCGGGAGCGGGGCGTGCCGGTCGCGGTCGATCGGGGCCGGCGGCTCGATTGGGAGGGCCTGCGGGGGGAGCTGCGACGGGGGATCCGCAACGGCGCGGTGATGGCCATCGCCCCCACCGCGACCATCGCCCTGATCGCAGGGACCAGCCCGAGCATGGACCCTTACTTCAGCAATCTGTTCGTCCGCTCCACCCTCTCCGGGCGCTTCATGGAGTTCAACCCCGTCCTGGTGGAGGTCCTGAAGGATCTGGGGCTGTGGGAACGGGTCCGGGAGCGGCTGGTGGAGACCCAGGGGGATGTCATGCCCATCGAGGAGATCCCGGAGGCCGTGCGCCGGCGCTTCCCCACCGCCTTCCAGATCCGGCCGGAGGCGCTGTTGGAGGCGACGGCCCGGGCCCAGAAGTGGGTGGATATGGGCATCAGCCGCAGCCTCTATTTCGCCGCTCAGACCCCCGCGGAATTAGAGGAAGTCTATATACAAGCCTGGCGGATGGGCCTGAAGGCCACCTATTACTGTTATGTGATGCCACGGATGCGGGTCGAGCCCGCGACGGTGCGGGTGAACAAGGCCGCGCAGCGCCCCCGCTGGGTCGAGGCGATGGAGGCGGAGCTGCAGGCCGATGCCGCGTGCACCGTGGACGGGGCCTGCGAGGCCTGCCAGTAGCCCCAGGGGGGTGGCCCCCAGCGGAGCGGGCCGACGCCGGGGATCCTTCCCCTTTTCGGAGCTCACGCGGTTTTCCGGAGCGCGCGCCCCCCGACGCGCCGGTACAGCGGCTCTCCCGAGCCACCCTCGAAACCACAACGTTTCATCCAGGAGGTACGCCCATGCGATCCGCCCAAGGGTTGATCAGTGGCGATCCGGTGGAGCCGATGCGGCTGTTCCCGTTGCGCTACCCCTGGGCCTACGCCCACGTCCAGCAGGCCAAACGCAACACCTGGTTCCCCGAGGAAGTCCCCCTCCACGACGATGTCCAGGACTGGCATGAGCGGCTCAGTGAAGAGGAGCGACGGGCCGTGGAGATCCTCCTCGGGTTCTTCAACCCTATGGAATCCATGGTGACCAGCAACCTGCTGCTCGCCCTCTACCCTTACCTCACCGCCCCGGAGGTCCGGCTTTACCTCGTCCGCCAAGCCTGGGAGGAGGCCAACCACACCATGGCCTTTGAATACGTGATCAAGACCTTGCCGGTGGATCGGGAGCGGGTGTTCGGGATGCTGGAGGACCACCCGGCGGTGGTCGCGAAGGCCGCCTTCCAGCGCCGGCTCACCCAGGAGATCCTGGAGCCCGGCCTGGACCTGAGCCAGCTGGAGGGTCGGCAGCGGCTCCTGCGCAACATGGTGGGGTTCTTCGTGGTGCTGGAGGGCATCTTCTTCTACTCAGGGTTCGCCTTCGCCCTGTCGTTCCGGCGGCGCAACCTGCTGCGGGGCCTGAACACGATCATCGATTGGGTGCTGAAGGATGAGAGCCTCCACCTATCCTTCGGTATCCACCTCGTCTTAGCCTTCCTCCAGGAGCATCCGGAAGCCCGGACGCCGGCGCTGGCGGCGGCGCTGCGGGGGATGATCCTGGAGGCGGTGGCCCTGGAGGAGGCTTACAACCGGGCCCTCCTCCCCCAGCCGATCCTCGGCCTTTCCGCCGAATCCTTGAATGCCTATGTGCGCTACGTGGCCGACCGGCGCCTGGAGGAGCTGGGGCTGGGGGCCCAGTTCCACACCCCCAACCCCTTCCGCTGGTTGGCGATCGAGATGGATCTGCCGGAGCAGGTGAACTTCTTCGAGGCGCGCAACGTAAGTTATGAAGTCGGGCGGCCGCGGGAATGAAGCCGGAGCCCGCTGGAGGCGGGCGCTCGACAACCTCCGGCTCGCCTTGATCATCGGGAGCCCCACTGCAGGCCTGGCATCCATCGGCCATCACCGCCCCCCGGCCACGGAACCCCGCGGGGATCGCTCCTCCGTGGGATCTGCTCCGGAGGGAGCCCGAAAGCGAAGAGATCCTATCCCCTGGAGGACACCCCGAGGGGCTTTTCCCATGGACCAGGAAGTTGCTCCGGCGGGCGATGCCCGCGCCTCCGGATGGGATCGGCCGCGGGCTGGCCGTGGGGTGCGCCTGGGCTTCCTGGAAACCCCTCTCCCCCTCCCTGAAATTGAACCCCTGTACGGGAGCCAGCATGTCCAGACCGTCATTTCCCACCAGCGCCTGGATCAGGAACCCGTCCCGCCAGGGATGACGCCCTCAGGGCGGGCAGGAGAGGAGACAGGGTCTATCCCGCGCGCGGGGATCCAAGAGGCAGGACACGGGGGAGAGGCTGATTTTGTTTCACCGTCTCTTGACATCAGCTTAATCATATCATATAATCTAAGCGCTTAGATCAGCTCGGTGGCAGAGGGGTCTTCATGCCCACCATCGCGGATGTGGCGAAGCGAGCGGGCGTCTCAGTGGCTACCGTATCCTATGTGCTCAACAATGGGCCTCGGCCTGTTGCCCCGAAGACCCGCCAAAAAGTCCTGCGCGCCATCCAGGAACTGGATTATTACCCGAATGCCTCTGCCCAGCGACTGGCCCGACGGCGTACCGAGTGCTTGGGCCTGCTCCTCGCCGGCTTAGGAGATTCAAATTTCTCGAGTTCCTATTTCCTCGAATATATCCGAGGTATCAGCTATGCCGCCGAGGCTCATGGATACAATGTGATGCTTTTTACCGGACATCGGGGCGCGCAAATTGAAACGCTGTGCCGGAACATCTCCCATCGCGGTTTGGTGGATGGCCTGCTCTTGCTAGGCAGTTCGCTCCCCGATTCCGTCGTACTGGACCAATGGCGGAAGGGCTTCCCGACTGTGCTAGTCGCACGACGCATTCCCGGGCACACCGGTTATTGCGTTCTTCAGGATTATTGGGGGAGCGCCTATCAAGCGACCCGCTATTTGATCGCCAACGGCTATCAGCGCATCGGTTTCCTGGGACAGTCTCTTCAATTCAACTACGGCGTGGAACGCTTAGAGGGTTACCGACAAGCGCTGAAAGAGGCGGGGATTCCTTACGACCCCACCCTCGTCAGCATCCCGCCCGATCCCCGTGACGACCCAACCCCCCACGAGATCGCTGCCATCCTGGCTGCTTCGCCTCCCCCCGACGCCCTGCTGACGGACCGAGAAGTCGTTGTTGCCTCCATTTTGCGAGATATGGGCAAAAAGATACCCGATGATATCGCATTATTAGGATTAGATGAGAGCGAATCAGCACCTTTTCTTGAAGTTCCATTGACTACAGTTCGCTTCCCTAAGTTTGAGTTAGGGGTCGCGGCGGTGGAAATGCTGCTGAAATTGATCGCGGGCGAGAAGCCTCACCCCCCCGAGGTCGTGTTGCCTACTCAACTCATTGTTCGTTCTTCCACCCCGCCCAAACGGACAGAAAGGAGGTGAAAATGGATCCCTGATTGGGCTCTCCGAGTAACAGCAGTCGTCGGTCAATCCGCTTCCTAATTAAAGAAAGGAGAAGTAATCATGCGTGCTTACAAGCTGCTTTGGGCTGGGTTCATCGCGGCGAGCCTGTTGGCGGCCTGCGCGCCGCCCCCTTCGCCGGTAACGCCGACCTCTGCTCCTGCAAGGGGAACACCGGAACCCGCTGCCCCCCCTACCCCAGCGGCCACGCCGGTCTCCAAGCCGTTCGCTGGCGTCACCCTCACGGCCATCGATAACCCCGAAGGCCAGAGCGATGCGATGATCGCCCTCGAAAAGCGCTGTGAGGAACAAACCGGCATCAAGCTGAACGTGGAGGTGGTTCCTCACGAGCAGGTCAACGTCAAGCTAGAGACGGCCCTGGCGGCCAAGGCGTCCACTTATGACATTTTCGGCATCGACATCATTGACCTGCCTAAATACGCAGCCGCCGGCTGGGTCACCCCGCTCGATGACTACATCACGCCGGAAATGAAAGCGGACATCCTGCCCTTCGCCAAACAGGGCGTCGTCTACCAGGGGCGCTGGCTGGGCTTGCCCTGGAAGGCAGAGTGGATGTCTTTCGTTTACAACAAGAAAATGCTGCAGGATGCGGGCTATGACCATCCACCTCGCACCTGGGAAGAGCTCGTGGAGATGAGCCTAGCTCTCAAAAAGAAGGGTATAGTCAAATACCCAATGGTCTTCACTTGGGGGGCAGGCTACGAGCAGATCACCGTGGATTGGGTGATGCTGGTCAAGAGTCTAGGCGGCGAGCTCTTCGACGAAAAGGGTGAGCCGATCTTCAATCAAGGTGCGGGCGTCCAGGCGTTGCAATTGATGTACGATATGATGCACAAGTACGAGATTGTTGACCCTGCTGCGCTGACTCTCCGGGGGGGTGGAACCCGGCGTGACATCCTCATGGCTGGGAAAGGCGCCTTCGCCTTCCTCTGGGGGACGCCCCTCGTGGTGATGAACGACCCGACGAAAAGC
>JBEPYX010000117.1:0-5857 GCA_041641155.1 Thermoflexus sp. | reverse complement strand
ATGGCGAGACCTTTGGCCACCACCATCGGGAAGGGGTGGATTTCCTGGGGCGCTTGCTCCATCCCCCGGAAGGGGCGTATGAGGTGGTGACCCTGACCGAATTCCTGCGGGCCCACCCCCCGCTGGAAGAGGTGGAGGTGATCCAGGGCACGGCCTGGAGCTGCTCCCACGGCCTGGCCCGCTGGAGCACCGGATGCGCCTGCACCCCCGGGGATTCGCGGTGGAAGGTGATCCTGCGGGCGGCGATGGACTTGCTCTCAGAGGAGATCGACGCGGCCTACCTGGACCTGACCCACGGGCGGATCGGCAATCCCTGGCGGCTGCGTGATGAATACATCCACGTGGTGCTGGGGGTGATGGATGGGCGCGCGCTGCTGCGGGAGTTCGCCGACCGCCCCCTCTCCACGGACGCCGAGCAGCGGCTCCTCCTCGCCCTTCAGGCTCAGTTCCATCGCCAGCGCATGTTCGCCAGCTGCGGCTGGTTCTTCGAGGATCTGGACCGTCTGGAGCCCCGCCTGGTGATCCGGCAGGCGGCGCGGGCCATCGAGTTGATCGAGGAGGCCACTGGGGTGAGGCTGGCGGAGGGGTTCCGCCGGGTGCTGGCCCTGGCCCGCAGCGAGCGCACCGGCAAAACCGGGGCCCAGATCTTCGATGAGATCTGGGCGGCGAGGCCGATGGCCCGCCACGCCTCCTGAGGGAAGCGGGGTGCGACCCGTCCTCTGGCTGGGAACTACGGAGGATCAGGAGGTTGGTCCAGATCGGAGGCGATCTTGAGATCCAGGATGGGGGAGCCATCCAGCGCGTCCAGGCCCCGCACCCGCACGATGTTCCCCTCGACGGCCAGCACCCGCACCCCAGTCAGCCCGATGGGGTTGGGCCGATACTGCGAGCGGGTGGCGAAGACTCCCCTCAGCGGCTTCGTGGGATCCCCCCGGGGGTGGACCTTCAGCCGGACCTCGGCCACGCGATCCAACACGTAGATAACCATGAGGGCGTCGCCGGGCTGCAGCCCCTCCAACCCTTCTGCGAACGCCGGGTCGATGACGAGCATGCTCTCCTCCTGCCGCATCGCGTCCGCCTCGGTCGGTTCCGTGAAGCGGCTCCGCACATAGCCA
This sequence comes from Thermoflexus sp., assembly GCA_041641155.1. Taxonomy (GTDB): domain Bacteria; phylum Chloroflexota; class Anaerolineae; order Thermoflexales; family Thermoflexaceae; genus Thermoflexus. Next base: position 4,742 of record JBEPYX010000117.1, on the reverse strand, counting down.
ATCGCCCGGAACACCCACTCGTGGCGCTCCATTTCGTTTCCTCCAGATGGGCGACGGGGTAGGGCGCTCACACCCGGATCCGTGCCCAGGCGTCGCTCACGAAGCGTCGGCCGAAGAGCAGCGCCCGCACCGCGAAGTCCGCCAGCATCCCCACCCATGCACCAGGCAGTCCCCACCCCAGGCCATGGGCCAGGAAGGCGGCGAGGGGGATCCGAATGAGCCAGATGGAGGTTGCTGTGACCAGCAATGTGTAGCGCGTGTCCCCGGCCCCGCGCAGGGCGCCGGAGAAGACGAAGCTGAGCGCCATGGCCGGCTGGATCAGGGCCGCAATCCGCAGGGCAGCCGTCCCCTGGGTGATGACCGCCGGGTCCTTGGTGAACAGTCCGACCAGCGGGGCTCCTCCGAAGGCCAGTGCCATCCCCATCGTCCCCATTAGAATCAAGGCGCAAGAGAGGGCGGCAAGGGCGGCCCGTTTCCCGGCCTCCGGCTGCCGGGCTCCCAGGGCCTGGCCGATCATCGTGGAGGCGGCAACGGCGAAGCCCCAGCCGGGGAGGGACGAGAGGGACATCACCCGCAGTCCGATCTGATGGGCGGCATAGGCTGCGGTTCCCAACCCGGCGATCACCCCGGTCAGGTTCAGGAGGGCCAGCTGCAGCAGCAGCTGTTCGAGCCCCGCCGGCAATCCGACGCGCAGGATCCGCTTCAGCAGGTCCCATTCCGGCTTCCACCCGCGGAGCGGCACGGCGAGCGAGGAGGTCCCCCGGAAGAGGCGGATCCCCACCAGGACTGCCCCCAGGGTTCGGGCGAAAGCCGTCGCGATCCCCAGCCCGGCGACTCCGAGGGAGAGCGGGCTCCATGGGCCGGCCAGGGCCCAGGCCAGGACGGCGTTGGTGAGCACCACTACGGCCCACATGCGCATCGGGGTGAGGGTGTCGCCTGCCCCTCGGAGCACCGCGTTGCCCACGAAGAGGAACGCCATCGCGGGGAAGGAAAGGGCCACGATGTTCAGATACGCCCGAGCGGCCGCGTTCACGGCAGGTTCCGCCCCCAGGGCGGCGAACACCCTGGCCCCCCCGAGCGCCGCGAAGGTCGTCCCCGCGAGCCCAAAGAGCAGGGCGCTTCCCAGAGCCTGGACCGTGATTCGGCCGGCCTCCTCCCGATCCCCCATGCCGACGGCGCGGGCGACCAGGGCGGTGGCCCCCACCCCCAGCGCCCCGAAGAAGGCGGCCACCAGGTTGATGAGCTGGCCGCTCAACCCGACCGCCGCCAGGGCGATCGTTCCCAGATGACCGGCGAGATAGGCATCGGTCCAATCCACCACGATGTTCAGCAGTTGCTCCAGGACGGCCGGCCAGGCCAGGGCGAGGACCCCCTGCAGGGTGGAGACCCAGTCGGTCGGGGCTGGGAGGCGGCGATGTGGGGAGATCCCGATCGCCGCCGGCGCACGCCGCACGTTGCGGATCGGCATCGCCAGACCTCCGAAGCGTCTCCCGCTCAGGGTCCGTAGGAGGGCGCCAGATAAGATCCCGCGGCCCAGCCCCGTTCCCCCGTCCGGGGATCCTCCAGCTGCCACCAGGTCAGCCCATCGGCTTCCTGCGGCCCGCCGATCACCCGCATCACCGTCCCCTCGGGAAGAAAGCGGATCCGTTCCGCCTGGAGGCCGGGAGCGCGTCGGAAGCTGAGGCCCTGATCGCCCGCCCCCGTGACCTTGACGAAGATCCCGACCTGGATAGTGGGCGGGAGAGTCGGAGTGGGCGTCGGTTCGAGCGGGGTCGGCGTGGGGCGGGGGGTTGGGGACGCCGCCGGTGTCGGCCGTGGGGTGGCCGTCGGCGGGCCGCCCCGGGCTGCCGCCAGGGAGCGTTGGAGATACCAGAAGCCGCCGCCCCAGATCAGCAGCGCCAGCGCCAGCGTGCCGAGCAGGAATCCCCACTCAGCGGGCTGCAGGTCGCCCTGTCCGGGTCGGGGCCGCAAGCGGATCGGTCGCGCCATCGCGTTCCCCTGAAATGATGTCTTTACGCCCCGCCTCCCCTCGGCCGCTGAGCCGTGGGGATCTCACAGCCATCCCCGGCGGCGGAAGAAGAAGGCCAGCCCGACGCTGACTCCGGCCATCAACAGGAGCGCCATCGGGTATCCCCATGGCCACTCCAGTTCGGGCATGTAGCGGAAGTTCATCCCGTAGATCCCCGCCACCAGGGCATCGGCCATGAGGATGATCGAGGCGATGGTCAGCACCTTGACGATCTCGTTCAGCCGGTTCGATTGCAACGAGAGGTAGCTCTCCAGGGCGCCGGAAAGCATATCGCGGTAGAGGTCAATGCTCTCCGTCAACCGCACCACCCGGTCGTAAAGGTCCTGGAAGTAGACCATGTCCTCTGCCCGGAAGACGGGCAGCTCCCGCCGGAGCAGGAGGTTGATGACCTCCCGCTCCGGCGCCACCACCCGGCGCAGCTCCAGCAGGGTCTTGCGCATTTGGAAGATCCCTTCGATCAGGCGTCCATCGGATCCCTCAAACAGCTGCTCCTCAATGGCCTCCACCTCCTCCGCGATTCGGTCGAGGATCGGGAAGTAACGGTCGAGGAGGGCATCCAGAAGGGCGTACACCAGGCTGCCGGAGGCCACGGGCCCGGGGGGCTCTCGCCCGCCCCAGCGGGCAGCCACCTCCTCGATCTCCGGGACCGCCTCGGGGTGCACGGTGACCAAATAGCGGGGGCCGACGAAGAGGTGGACCGGCGTGCGGCGCAGCCCGTCCGTTGGATCATACGCTAGGGCGTAGAAGACAATGAAGTAGTGATCGGGGTAGATGTCCAGTTTGGGCCGCTCCCGGGCGCGAAAGGCGTCCTCCAGCGCCAGCGGATGGAAGCCTAGGGCCTTCTGGAGCAACGCTCGGTCGTCCTCCCCCGGGGCGCTGAGGTCCAGCCAGAGGAACCCATCGGCCCGGGTGAGGGTTTCCCGGAGCGCCTCCGGTGTGATCTCCTCCGTCCGCTGCGGCCCGGGCCAGACGAGTGCTGTCGCCATCGCGCGATTTTCGCAGAGGGCCTGGTGGGGTCGCCTTCTCCCTTGCGTCAGCGTAGGCCACGGGTTGGCTTGCGGCCGGCGTTGAATCCATCCAAACTCCCGGGCCGAGACTCGCACTGCGTGATGCGTAGCGCGTATGCCAACCCCAGCGTTCCCATTATAGCGGGATTTCGAATCTCTACTCCTCAGCCGATGCCCATCGTCAATAGATCAACGCTTCTCAGGAACCGCCCAAGGCACCCCTCACCACCTCGGCGACCGCCCGGAGGGCTTGGTCGATATCCGCATCGGTGATCCAGTAATGGGTCACCGCCCGGAAGCGGCGGGGCCCCCAGCGCAGGATCCGGACGCGGCGTTCGGCCAGCCCGGTGAGGAAGGCCTCATCCGTGAGGGGCAGGCGGGGATCCAGCTCGAAGATCACGATGTTGGTCTGCACCCGATGGACCTCCATCCGGATCCCCGGGATCTCAGCGAGGCCCTCAGCCAGGCGCCGGGCCCGTCGATGGTCCTCCGCCAGCCGATCCACCATCGTCTCCAGGGCGACAAGCCCGGCCGCGGCCAGCACCCCGGCCTGCCGCATCCCCCCGCCCACCATCTTGCGCACCCGCCGCGCCTCCCGGATGAAATCGGCGGGGCCGCAGATCAGCGAGCCCACCGGGGCGCACAGCCCTTTGCTCAAGCAGAAGGTCACAGTGTCGGCATACCGGGCCAGGGCTGCCGCCGGCACCCCCAGGGCGACAGCGGCGTTGAAAATCCGGGCCCCATCCACGTGCACTTTCAACCCATAGCGATCCGCCAGGGCGCGGACCTGGGCCAGATACTCCGGGGGCAGCGCGGCCCCCATGCACCGGTTGTGGGTGTTCTCCAGGGCGATCAGCCGAGTGCGGGGGTGGTGCACGTCCTCCGTCCGGATGGCGGCCTCGATGTCCTCCAGGCGCATTGTCCCGTCCGGCTGGTTGGGGATCGGGCGGGGATGGATCCCGCCCAGGGCAGCCATCCCCCCGACCTCGGAGAGGAAGGTGTGGGCCTGATCGCCGACGATCACCTCGTCGCCTCGCCCGCAGTGGGTGAGGAGGGAGACCAGGTTGGCCATGGTGCCGCTGGCCACGAAGAGAGCCGCTGCTTTTTCCATCCGCTCGGCGGCCATCTCTTCCAGGCGCCGCACCGTGGGGTCCTCCTCGAACACATCATCGCCCACCTCGGCCCGGGCCATCGCCTCCCGCATGGCCGGCGTGGGATGGGTCACCGTGTCGCTGCGCAGGTCGATCCAGCCGTTCAGCATGGCGGCGCTCCTTCCGGGCATGCGACGGCTCCGTCCGTCCTCCGGGCGCAGGAGGGGTCCGGGCGCTCCGGCCCGGGCCCCTCCGCCTGGGCGAGGGAGAGGCGCAGCTGGCTCCGCCGGATCCATGGATAGCGGTCGATGATGTGTTGGCGCATGTAGCGCCCCTTCGATTCGGCCCGCAGCAGGCCCTCGAAGACCTCCCGGGGGACGCCGAAGTAGAGATAGATCCCCTTGTTGAATGCGACCTCCAGGATCCCGCGGCGCTCATCGTACCGAACGGCGCCGATCATGCTCGACCGCACCGCATGCCAAGGCGGTTCTTGCGCCCCTCCCCCAACCGCCAGCGATTGCAGGAAGGGAAGCCATCCCTTCCGCAGGGGCGCCATGACCAGGATGGCGCGATCGCCCCGGAGCTCCAACCGGAGCGAGAGCCCCCCCTCCCGCC
>JBEPYX010000116.1:0-5867 GCA_041641155.1 Thermoflexus sp. | reverse complement strand
CAGCTCCCGATGAGCGCGGGCGTCGAGGGCGTTCAAGGCTTCCGGCCGGTGCAGCACGATCTCCAGGATCCCGGGCTCAGGCTCCTGGAACATCAACCGCTGGTAGGCAGCCGTCCAGCTCCCGGCCATGGGAGACCCCTTTCGAGGAAGGAAAAGGGACGCCGCGCGGGAATCCTACTGGGACAGGCGCGCCAGGAAATCCTCGCGCGGAGGCTGGAAGACGTCGAAGGCGAGGGTTTCCTCCAGGAACACAACCTCGTGCTCAACCCCGGAGGGGATGTGGACGATCTGACCGGGGCCCAGGTCTCGCTCCTCCCCGGCCATCCGCAGGCGCAGGCGGCCCTGGAGGACCAGGGTGATCTGCTCGTGAGGATGGGCATGGGGCGGCACGGTCGCGCCCGCCGGCGCTTCCACCCGGACCACCATCACCCGCTCGCCGGTGAACGGACGCAGGGTGAGCGCCCCCGCGAGGAAGCCGGGCAGGTCTTCGGTTTGCGCCCACTTCATCGTTTCCCCCTTTTCAAGCGGATCGAAGGAGCGCCGCTCGCTTGCGCTCCAGGGCGTCCAGGAGCGCCTCGTAGGAGCGGGCGAAGGCGGCCACGCCATCGGCCTGAAGGCGCTCAAGGATCGCCTCCAGGTCGATCCCCAGTCGGGCCAGGGCCGCCAGATCCGCCTCCGCCTCCTCCCAGCCCTCCAGCGCCGTGTCCCCCGGCACCCGCCCGTGGTCCTCGAAGGCCCGGAGCGTGGCCATGGGGAGCGTGGTCACGGTGTCCGGGCCGATCAGGCCTTCCACATATTTCACATCGGAATAAGCGGGGTTCTTGGTGCTCGTGCTGGCCCACAGCACCCGCTGGGGGCGAGCCCCCTGGGCCCGGAGCTCCGGGAAGGCATCCGGCAGGAAGCGCTCTCGGAACATCCGGTAGACGCGTTTCGCCACCGCGAGGGCGATCCTCCCGAGGAGCGCGCGCGCCTCCGGCGTCCCCACGCTCTCCAGCTCGCGATCCACCGCCGTATCGATCCGGCTCACGAAGAGCGAGGCGACTGAGGCCACGGCGTGGGGATCCTTCCCCGCCTCCGCCCGCCGCCGCAGGCCCCGCCAGTAGGCTTCCGCAGCGGCCTCGTAGTGCGCGGGGGAGAAGATCAGCGTGACGTTGACGGGAATCCCCTCGGCGATCAGGGCCTCGATGGCCGGGATGCCCGCGGGGGTGGCGGGGACCTTGATCATCACGTTGGGGCGGTCCACCCGACGCCACAACCGTCGGGCCTCAGCGATCGTCCCTTCGGTGTCATCGGCCAAGTGGGGAGAGACCTCCAGGCTGACGAAGCCGTCGTCCCCTGCGCTCGCTTCATACACCGGGCGCAGGAGATCGGCTGCCATCCGGATGTCCTCAACGGCCAGCGCCTCGTAGAGCGCCGCCGTCTCCATCTCGGGGTCCCGGCTCAGGTGCGAGCGGATCGCTTCGTCATACGCCGGGCTCGTGGTGATGGCCCGCTCGAAGATCGTGGGGTTGCTGGTCACGCCGCTGACCCCACGCTCGATCCATCGGGCCAGCTCCCCATCCGTCAGCCACTCCCGACGGATCTCATCCAGCCAGACCGACTGGCCGCGGGCGCGCAGATCATGCAAAGGAGCCATCCCACCCCCTTCCATCGTCTGTTTCGATTCTGTGGAAAGGGGATGGGCGGAGCCTTTCCCCTGCCCATCCCCCGATCGGTTGGAGGGGCGGAACGCGCGAAACGGGAGCCCGCCCCGATCAGGCCCGAACCCCGCTCCGGATCGTCTCCAGGGCCTTCGCGTAGTTGGCGGCCACCTGATCCCAGTTCACCACGTTCCACCAGGCCTGGATGTAGTCGGCCCGCCGGTTCTGGTATTTCAGGTAATACGCGTGCTCCCACACGTCCAAGCCCAGCAGCGGGATCCAGCCCTCCATGAGCGGGTTGTCCTGATTGGGCATGGAGTGGACTACCAATTTCCCGAAGGCGGTCATGCTGAGCCAGGCCCATCCGCTGCCGAAGCGCCCCATCGCGGCCTTGGTGAAGAGGTCCTTGAAGTTGGCGAAGCTGCCGAAGGCTTTCTCGAGCGCTTCCGCCAGGGCCCCGCTCGGCTCCCCACCCCCGCCCGGCTTCATCACCGTCCAGAACAGGCTATGGTTGGCGTGGCCGCCGCCGTTGTTGCGCACCGCCTCCCGGATGTCCTCGGGGACACTGGAGAGGTTCCGCAGGAGGGTTTCCACCGGCACGTCCTGGAGCTCCGGATACTTCTCCAAGGCGGCGTTGAGGTTGTTCACGTAGGCCTGGTGATGCCGGGTGTGGTGGATCTCCATGGTTTGGGCGTCGATGTAGGGCTCCAGCGCGTTATACGGATACGGCAAAGGGGGGAGCGTATGCGCCATGGTGCACCTCCGGAGCGTGGGATCTAACATAGTTATTTTAACCCACATCGCTGAGGCGTCCACATCCCGGGCCCTCCGTTCGTTGGACCCGCTCGGAGGGCCGATCCCAACGCCTAAAGACGCTGAAAACCGGAGTATATTAAATAATGAAAGAACTCTATGGAGGGAGCAACGATGCGCCCGGCGATCCCGGAGGAGATCCAGCAAGTGATCCAGCAGGTGGAAGCCGACGGCGGCGTCGTGTGGGCCGCCTATCCGGAGCCCTACGCGCGCCGCTGGCAACTCCTGGTGGAGCTGCCGCTGGATCGCGTGGAGCCGACCCCTTACCAGCGGGATCTCTCCCCCCACCACGTGGAGCGGCTGAAATCCGTGATCCAGGAGATCGGCCGCTTCATTGACCCCATCGTGGCCATCCGGACCCCGGACGGACGCTACTGGACCCCGAACGGCAACCACCGGCGGGAGGCCATGGTCCGCCTGGGGGCCCGTACGATCATGGCCATCCTGATCCCGGACCCGGCGGTGGCCTACCATATCCTCGGCCTGAACACCGAGAAGGCCCACAACCTCCGGGAGAAGGCCCTGGAGGTGCTACGGATGTATCGCACCCTCCGGGAGGAACATCCGGAGGCGCCGGAGCGGACGTTCGCCTTTCAGTTCGAGGAAGCCTATTTCATCACCCTGGGCATCCTCTACGACCGGAAGGAGCACTTCGCCGGGGCGGGCTATGTGCCGATCCTCCGCAAGGTGGATCGATTTCTGGATCTGCCCATGCGCGAGGCGATGGGGGAGCGGGAGCGCCGCGCAGGGGTGATCGAGGCGATCGACGCCCTTCTGGAGCCCATCCTGGAGGCGCTGCACGAGAAGGGGATCCGCTACCCCTTCTTGAAGCAGGCTGTCCTCTCCCAGGTCAACCCCATCCGCCGCAAGCGGATCGTCACCATGTCCTTCGACGAGGTGATGGAACGTATCCGCGAGGGGCTAGCCCGCTACAATGTGGAGGCCATCACCGCGGAGGAACTGGCCCGGATGAGCGTCGAGTTGGAGGAGTGATCCAAATCGCCCAGGCCTTCCGGATGAGCGGGAGCCGCTCCGGCTCCGCCGCCCCATCTCTAGATGGGGTGCGACGCGGCGGGGGATCCGCCCCATCGCCTCGTAGGAGCGCAGGGTGCGCGGGTTCATCCCCCGCTCCGCGGCCCGCCCGCCGATCCGCCATCCCTGCGGAACCGCACGAGGGAGATGCTGAGGGCCATCGCGAGCATCGCTCCTACGGGATCCGCCCGCTGATGGCCGCCAGCCCCCCTACCCCGTTGAAGCCCAGGGCCAGCCCGCTGTGGGTGGCGGTCAGGCGGTCGCTTGCTCGAGAGAGCCGTAACGCCTCGGCCCGCACCGTCAAACGCCTCCCCACCCGCCCGACGGTGCGGCTGGCGGCCTCCTGGCGGACCCAGGCGGGGAGGACAGGCGTCCGGCCCGCGCCCTGCTCGGCCAGCCCAGCGCGGGTCCCCAACCCGACCCCTCGACCCTCCACCCGGGCGATCATCTCCCGGCTGGGGAACCCAGTGAAGGCCCCGGGCTCTGGAGGCTGGATCCCCCGCGCACGGGCGGCAGTGACGATCGCGCGGGCCACGGGGTGCTCGAAGGGAAGCTCCGCCCCGGCGGCCCACCGGAGTAGATCCGGTTCCTCGCCTTCCCCAGCGATCGCGGCAATCAGCGCTGGCCCTCCGCCCGCGTGCCGGTCTTGTCCAAGAGGATCGCCAGATCCCGGGCTTCATGGCGCGGGCCTCCGCCACCAGCCGGGTCACCCGCCGCCAGGAATGCCTCCTCCCCGACCGGGGCGACCTCCACGATCCAAGGGCCGATCAGGTGGATCGGCCCAGCGATCACCGGATCCCCGGGCAGCCGATCGCGGGGCAATGGAAGCCATGGGCGAGGGCCAGGGCCGCCATCCCATGGGGTGTCGGGCCGGACGATCCCCTCTTGGGCTGCTTCGGCTTCCTGACGAGAGCAAAAAGGGATTGAGATTGATCCGGGAACTGGGGATGGAGGAGCAGGTTCGCTGAACCAGATATACTACCCCAGGCCTGCTGGCGACCGACGTCTGCGTCTTGCCGGATCGGGAGGGCGTCTCCTTCCGGCGGGGGACGTTGCATGCCTGCCTGGCCTACGTTCGGGCGATTGTCACCATCCAGCTGGCATGCCCCTCCCACCGGTGCGGGATGGGGAGAACATGGTGTGGATGCCATCCCAGGATCCCTAGGCACGGGCCGAAGGCATGCTGTGCCGGTATCGCAACCCCGACCGGCGGGCGCGGCTGGCAAGGGGAGCCACGGCTCCGGCAGCAGAATTCACTGGGGAGCGCATCGCCTGCCCAACAGCGGCATTTCTGGAAGAAATTGGAGGAGTACGATGAGCCCGTGGGCCTTTCGTCCTGGCGACAGGAGGGAAGCCAGCCGCCCCTTTATTACGCCATCCTGGCCGTTCTCATCCAGACCCTGCACCTCCCGCTGGACGACTTTGAGGCCATCTATTACCCCAACCCCCATGCGCGTCCGGGCGACGCATCTCAGGTCGCCTGCCGCAATCAGGTGCTCCACAGCCCCGCAGAACAATTCCCTTGGCGCGGAGCCGTCCTCACCCTTCACCTCTGGCGGATGGTATCGGTCCTCCTGGGCTTTCTGACCGTCCTGGCTACGGTCCACACCGTCCGGCTGCTCTTCCCCGACCATCCCCGTTGGGCCCTGGGGGCGGGAGCGCTGGTGGCCGTCAACCCGATGTTCCTCTTTATCGCGGCCTCGGTGAACAACGACAACCTGGTCAACGCGCTGACCGCTGCGGGCCTCTGGCTCCTGGCGGCCCGCTTCCGCAAGGGCTTCTCCCTGCCGCGCGCCGTCCTCCTGGGCCTGACGCTGGGGGCCGGAGCGCTGGCCAAACTGAGCGGCCTCGCCCTCTGGCCGCTGGCGCTGATCCTTTTGCTGGGCGTCGCCTGGCGGGAGGGGCAATGGAAACGCGGATTCCTGGAAGCCGCGCGGGTCTTCGCCATCGCCCTGGCCCTTTGCGGATGGTGGTTCTGGCGCAACTGGACCTTGTACCGTGACCCCTTCGGCCTTTCGGTGATGCTGGAGATGGTCGGACGCCGGTCGGCCACCCCCGCCGACCTCCTCCGGGAGTTCCAGGGCTTCCGCCGCTCCTTCTGGGGCGTCTTCGGCTGGATGAACGTCCTAATGCCGGACTGGACCTATACCGTTCTGGATATCTGGACGGTTGCCTGCCTCCTGGGACTGCTGGTCGGTGTGGGCCGGGCCGCCTGGCGGGCCCGGCGCGGCCGATGGGATGCCGAATGGGCCTCAGGGCTGTGGCTATTGGCCTACGTGGCCGTCCTCTTCGCCGCCTTCCTGCGCTGGACCTCCCAGACGATGGCCTCTCAGGGACGGCTGATGTTTCCGGCCATCGGGCCCATCTCCCTGGGGTTGTGGG
>JBEPYX010000115.1:0-5885 GCA_041641155.1 Thermoflexus sp. | reverse complement strand
CCCAAAGGCTCATCGTTTCCGCCGCTTGGAGAGATACGCCAGATCCTCCAGCGGCCACCGCAGCGGCCCCGTGTCGTTCAGCCGCAGGAGCAACGGCGGCCCATCGGCCAGCCAGAAGATGGTCACCGAAGCCGGCGCGATCATCAGGCGGTGGTAGAGATCCAGCGGCATCCCCAGATAGTAAGCGGTGACCGCACGGATCAGATCGGCGTGGGTGAAGAGGGCGACCACGTCTTTCGGATGGCGGCCCGCGATCGCCTCGATGGCGTTAACGGCGCGTGCGATCAAGTCCACCATCGCCTCCCCGCCTGGGAAACGGGCCCGGCTGATGGTGCCGACCAGACGTTGCCAGGCCTTTCGGCGCTGTAACCGTTTCAGGGATTTCCCCGTCCACTCCCCGTAGCGCACCTCCCCCAACTCCGGGACGACCTGGATTTGCAGCCCCTTGCGGCGGGCCAGCGGCTCCGCCGTTTCAACCGCGCGCTCGAGGGGGCTGCTGTAGATGGCGCGGATCGGGAGGGGATCCAGCCGCTCCGCCAGCGCCTCCGCCTGACGCCACCCCTCCTCATTGAGGTGCACCCCAGGCGTCCACCCCGCCAACCATTTGCCCATAGAGTCGTTCGCGGCATGGCGGATGAGCAGGATCAAGGCCATCCAGACCGCCTTAATGGGAGTGCGCATGGGCCGCCGAAAACGCCCGCCGCGGCGGACCGACGGCTCTGACCCATCCCCCCAGGTGGGACATCGCTATCATAACTTAGTATATCACCGACGGAAGGCCCGAGGCCGCCCCGCCCGCCTAACGCGAGCGATGGGGAGGGCCCTCGTGGCGGTAAGGGATCGGGATGTATTCCACGGAAGGGCGCCGGGGAGTCGCCTGAGGGAACATCTCCATCAGATGATAGATCTCTTCGGGCAACCCGGCCCGAACCGGGAGGCCCAGCGCCTGGGCCTCGCGGACCGAGATGGGGTAATCATGGGTCCAGCGGCCGCTGCTCAAGGCCTCGGCGATCGCCGCCGCCCGCTCGGCATCCATGCCGTTGGCGGTGAGCAGCTCAATCACCGTCGAGCGCACCTGCTCCATCGCCTTGCGGGCAATGTCCGCCAGGATCAGGGTGTGATCCTCGATGTTGGCCAGCGGCTTCGTTTCCACCACCTTCAGGATGGACGCCGCCGGATACTGACCCAGCTGGGGATCCACCGGCCCCAGCACCGCGTTCTCATCCATCACGATCTCGTCGGCCGCCAGGGCGATCAACGTCCCGCCGGACATCGCGTAGTGGGGGATGAAAACGGTGACTTTCGACGGATGGCGGACCAGGGCCTGGGCGATCTGCTCAGCGGCCAGGACCAGCCCGCCTGGGGTGTGCAGGATGAGATCGATGGGCATGTCCGGCGGGGTGAGGCGGATCGCCCGGAGCACCTGTTCGGAGTCCTCGATGTCGATGTAACGGGAGATGGGCAGGCCGAAAAACCCGATGGTCTCCTGGCGATGGATCATGGTGATCAGGCGGGTGCCCCGACGGCGCTCGATCTGACGGATCAGACGGGCGCGGGCCTCCTCCAGCAGCCGCCGCTGTATGGCCGGGAACAGGGTGCTGAAGATCAGGAAGATCCAGAACAGGTCGAAGATGCTCATCCGCTCTTCTCCTCGCCGAAAACGAATGGGGTTCACGCGCTCCCGGGCGCGCGCACGGCCGATCGCATATGCCCGGCCAGCCGCTGCGCCGCCGCGGCCAGGGGCCCGTTCGGATGGCTCAAGATCAGCGGCGTCCCTTGGGCCAGCGCCGCGGCCTGGTTCGGGTCGAAGGGCACCGTCAGCATCGGGGCGCGCCCCAGCGCCCGCTCGACAGACTGGGGGTTGAGCGTGCCCGACCCCCAGGAGTGATTGACTACCACATGGATCCGTTCCGCCGGGATCCCTGCCGCTTGCAGGGCGCGCATGGTCATCACCGTGGTCTGCAAGGATCCGACCTCCAGGTTCATCACCAGGAAGAGCGAATGCGCGTGCTGGCAGAGGGCCAGGCCGATGGGCATCAGCGTGGACGGCCCGTCGATCACCACGAAGGCAAACCGCTCGCGTAACAGGTCCAGGGTCTGCGCCACCATGGAATCGTCCGGCAGCTCCGCAACCGGCATGAGGGGAGCGGGGAGCAGCTGGAGACCGGAGGGGTGGCTCATCAGGTAGGCCTCCAGGCTTCCCTTCGAGAGCCCGTCATGCCACCAATCCAGCCAGGAGGCGCGGGGGGCGAGCCGCAGGTGGAGCCCCACGTGGCCGGAGCTTACGCTGGCATCCCACAATACTGTGGGGCCGTTACGGACCAGGGCCAAAGCCGTGTTCACGGCCAGGGTGGTGGTTCCGGTTCCCCCACGTAGGCCCAGGAAAAGCGCGACGAGGCCCTGGCCCCCCATCCGCCGGCGCCGGCTCAGCACCTCCTGGACTCGGTCCACAAGCTCCTTGTAGGAGACCGGCTTGGCGAGATAATCGTCGGCGCGGGCCGCCAGGGCGGCCTCCCGATCCACCGGCTGCGCGCGCGCGGTTAGAACCAGGACGGGCATATCGCTGATCAGAGGGTCGTTGCGGATCGCCTGCAGCACCTGGAAGCCATCCACCTCCGGCATCATCAGATCCAGGATCACCAGATCCGGTCGAAGCTGGCGGGCCTTCTCGATCCCGTCCACCCCATCGGCGGTGGTGACCACCTCGAACCCTGCCCGCTCCAGCATCCGGCGGACCATCTGAAGGAGCTCCAGGTCATCATCGATCACCAGGATGCGCGTCATCCCTGCGCCACCTCTCCACCGAGCGAAAACAGACCCACGAAATCCCGGTTCAGGAAGATCAGTTCGCCGGTGAAACTCATCTCCGGCCGCTCGCTCATCACCGCCCGCGCATGCATGACCGGGATGAACCGCTCCACATTCGTCACCAGGAGCGCATGGAGATCCGGACGCCCGATGAACTCGATCGTTCCTTCGATCTCAAACCCGGGGATGGTGGCGAAGACGCCATAGGCCTTCCGGGAGCCATAAGCCGGCGAGACTGCTCTGAGGGCTAATTCGATCCCCACGTTGACGATGGCCATCGTGATGTGGCTTTTGCTGAGGATGGCGGCCCCAAAGCTTTTGAGGATACGGGCGGGATCTTCTAGCCGGGACAGGAACACGGCCTCCACGGGGATAAAAGAAGTGCGGACATCGTTCAGGACATCCGCCAGGACCCGACCTCTCAGCACCATGTGGGCCGAGATCCGATGGGTGGTAGTCATGAAGTCCACCGCCAACGTTCCCGTGCGAATGCCGGGCTGTGTCATCGAAAGACCCCTTTCCCAGACATCTGCGATCTGTGGGTGGAACGCCTTGTTCCATTGTAGCGAAAGTGGAGCAAGCGTGCGGTTCGAAGAGCGCGGCGGAAGGAAGCGCTTCCTTCGATCGGAGGCAAGACGTAGACCGAGGATCCCCGCCTTTCATCATTAGGATCCCATCCGTATCTCCTCTGGAAGCCGGCTTAGGATCTGGCGGACCGCAGGGAAATGGAGGGCCGGGGAGGCGGAGGCACCCACTTCCAGCTCCTGCGCAGCAGGCCGAAGAAGGGGGATCGCAATCCAGCGCACCATGCGACATAACGCGAAAGCGGGTCGGAAGCCCAGTGCCCGCAACGCCTCCACGCGTTCCGGAGTTTCCCAGCGGACCTGCACATAAACCGGATGCCGCCAGCGCGCGCCGAGGTGGATCAGGGCCTGCGCCAGCGCGAGGGAGGGGTCCTCCGGCGTGCTGCGGAGCTCCTCGATCCAAGCCCCCCGCGACCCGCGGTAAAGGGCCCACGGGGAAGCTGAGGCCACGGGCTTGCGCCCGGCCAAGCGGGCGAACGCCCGCTCCACCACCTCCGCCGGGCCGGACCACACTGCGTAGCAGCGCGTTTGCTGGAACCCCCAGCGGCGCAGGAGAGGCAGCCGGCGCTCATCCAGCGCCACCTCCGCCACCAGCCGTTGCATCCCGTGGGCGGCCGCCCAAGCCACCACCGCATGGAAAACCGCTTCCCATCCGCTTAAGGCCTCCGGCTCTGCGATCCCCGGAGCTGGCGCCAGAAACAGCAGGCGCCCCTCATCCCCCGGTGGACGATGGCGCAATTGAAGGAACCGAGAGCCTGAGCGATCGGTGATGGTTAGGACGGAGGCCAGGTCTGGAAACACCAACGAAACCGTAGCTGCCTCCACCGGGTGGAAGCGGTCCACCCGCGCAGCCCGCTCGTCCAGATAAACCCCCTTCCGGGCAGCCGCTAGAAATCGAGGGCCATCCCACAGCCAGAACGTTCGGATCATCGGGCAGGACGCTGTTGGACGATCTCCAGGAAATACTGATGGAATCGGAGATCCCCGGTCAGCTCCGGATGGAACGCGGTGGCCAACAGATGGCCCTGCTGAGCGGCCACGACCGCCCCATCCTCCAGACGGGCGAGCGCCTCCACGCCGGGCCCCACCGCCTCGATCAACGGAGCCCGGATGAAGATCGCACGGAACGGGCGGGGATCACCGAACCGGGCCAAGGCCGGGATCTCCAGATCGGTCTCGAAGCTGTCGATCTGGCGCCCGAAAGCGTTCCGGCGGACTCGGATGTCCATCAGACCCAGGGTCGGCTGGGGGCGGCCCACATCCTTGGCCAGGAAGATCATGCCCGCGCATGTCCCCCAGATGGGAACGCCGGCCTCCGCCATCCGGCGCAGGGGATCGATCAGGCCATAGCGTTCCGCCAGCGCCCCGATGGTGGTGCTCTCCCCACCCGGGATGATCAGGCCATCCACGCCCTCCAGATGCTGCGGAAGGCGCACATCCACTGTCTCCACGCCCAGCCGGCGAAGCGCCTGATGATGCTCCAGGTAATCCCCCTGCAAGCCCAGGACCCCGATCCTCACCGGACACCTCCCTCAACATCGAGATGGACAGACCGAAACTCCGACCCACACAGCCAAGGTCTACCAACCGCGCAACGCGAGGCGCTGGGCCTCCGTCAGCTGCCGGATGTCGATGCCATACATCGGCTCGCCCAGATTGCGGCTGACCATGGCCAGGATCTCAGGCTCCTGCCAGTAGGTCACCGCCTCCACGATGGCCCGCGCCCGCTTGTAGGGGTTCTCGCTCTTGAAAATCCCGCTCCCCACGAACACACCGTCCATCCCCAGCCACATCATCAACGCCGCATCCGCTGGCGTGGCGATCCCGCCGGCCGCGAACAGGACCACCGGCAGCCGCCCGAGGCGCTTGGTCTCCAGGACCAGCTCATAGGGGGCGCCGATCTCCTTCGCGTAGGCCACCAGCTCCTCCTCCCCCATCCCCTGGATGCGCCGGATGGCGCCCATGATGGCCCGGGCGTGGCGCACCGCCTCCACCACGTTCCCCGTCCCAGCTTCCCCTTTGGAGCGGATCATCGCCGCCCCCTCAGCGATCCGCCGCAGGGCTTCCCCGAGATCGCGGGCCCCGCAGACGAAGGGGACCTTGAACTCCCACTTGTTGATGTGATATTGCTCGTCGGCGGGGGTTAGAACCTCGGATTCGTCAATGAAATCCACGCCGATGGCCTCGAGGATCTTCGCCTCCATATAGTGGCCGATGCGGCATTTGGCCATCACGGGGATCGTGACCGCTTCCATGATCTCGAGGATCTTCTCGGGATCCGCCATGCGGGCTACGCCGCCCTGGGCCCGGATATCCGCCGGAACCCGCTCGAGGGCCATGACAGCCACGGCGCCCGCTTCCTCGGCGATCTGGGCCTGCTCGGCGTTGGTGACGTCCATGATCACGCCGCCCTTCAGCATCTGGGCCAGCCCACGCTTCACCGTGACGGTCCCATAAGCGCGCCGCGCTTCCATCCGCATCGTCCACCTCCCA
>JBEPYX010000114.1:0-5932 GCA_041641155.1 Thermoflexus sp. | reverse complement strand
GCAGTTCTTCCAGCGGCAGATAGAGCCGCCCCATCCGCCAGTCCTCCCCCACATCCCGCAGGATGTTCGTCAGCTGAAGGGCAACCCCCAGGCGGACGGCGTAGGGCACGGCCTCCGGTCCGGAGAATCCGGTGATGTGCATGCTCATCAATCCCACGGTAGATGCGACTCCGTAGCAGTAATCTGCCAGCTCCTCGAAGGTTTCATACCGCCGCCGGCGCAGATCCTGGGCGATGGCGTCGATCAGTTGCTCGGCGTAGAGCGGAGGGATCCGATATCGGATGCGAGTGTCGGCCCAGGCGACAGCCACGGGCTCGTCGGCTGGCGGGTTCGGGGAAAGGGCGATGCGGCGCCAGCGAGCCAGATCCGTCTCCGGGTCGTCTCCGGGCTGATCCGCCAAGTCGTCAGTGACCCGGCAGAACGCGTAGAGGGCGCGCACGGCCCGCCGCTTCGGACGGGGCAGCAGGGCGGAGGCCCAGTGGAACGATTGGCTGTGCCGCCGGATCAGGTCCTCGCATGCCCGATAGGCGGCCTCGATCTGCGGCGGGGGCAGGCCCGGGCCAGCAGACTCCACCGGCTGGCCCAACGCGCCCCAGGCCTTCTTCACCAACCGATATTCCCACACCCCTAGCCAAATGCCCACCTCACCCTCCAACCCCCGGATAAGGAGCCGACGGTCCCAGCCCCCTGACCCTCAGGGTACCATTTTGTCCATATTTTGTCAAGATTTTACGGACAATATCTTGACAAAATATGGGCATTGTGGTAGGGTTTGGGAAGGGGTGCAGGAGGCCGGTGCCCGCCCGAGTTGCCGGGCGGGCACCGGGCCCGTGGGAGCCCCTGGGAGCTGGATGGACCTTCTCTCGACTTGCGAAGGGGAGCGGGCTGTTCGCTTGGGATCCTGATTCTTGGAGCGTTCCATATGGGTCGACAAGTGGTTATCGTTGGGGCCGGGGTCGGGGGGCTGGCGGCGGCGGCTCGCCTGGCGCGCCTGGGATTCTCGGTGCGTGTGTTCGAAAAGAACTCCGAGCCCGGGGGGCGCTGCGGTCGGCTCCTCCAGGAGGGCCATCGGTTCGACACCGGGCCGACCCTCCTCTTGATGCCGGAGGTGTTCGCCCAGGCGTATGCGGACCTGGGCGAGCGGATGGAGGATCACCTGGATCTGTTGCGGGTGGACCCAACCTATCAGATCTTCTTCCCGGATGGAACCCGCCTGCGGATGACCGGCGATCTCGTCGCCTTGCGCGAGCAGTTAGAGGCCCTGGAGCCGGGAGGCTTCTCGGGCTTTTTGCGCTATCTCGCCGATGGCCATCGCTTCTATCGCCTTGCGATGGACCGTTTCATCACCCGCAACTTCCGGAGCGCTTGGGAGTATTTCGCCCTCCCGCATCTCCGGCTCCTGCTCGAGTTGCGCGCCCTCTCCCCGCACTACCGGGAGACCGGGCGCTACGTGCGGGATCCGCGCCTGCGGATGGCCATGACGTTCCAGGACATGTATCTGGGCCTTAGCCCTTTCGAGGCGCCCGCTACCTACGCGATGCTGGCAGCAACGGAGTTGATCCATGGGATCTGGTTCCCCCGGGGCGGGATGTACCGACTGGTGGAGAGCCTGGCGACCATCGCCCAGGGATACGGCGCCCGGCTGGAATTGGGGGTCCCGGTGGCGCAGGTGGAGGTCGCAGGGGATCGGGCGGTCGGCGTGCGGCTGGAGGACGGGGAGCGGGTCGGCGCGGATTTCGTCCTCATCAATGCCGATCTCCCCTACGCCTATCAGCGGCTGTTGCCCCCGGGGCCTGAGGCCCAGCGTCTGGATCGTTACCGCTACACCTGCTCGGCCATCACGTTCTACTGGGGGGTCAAGGGGGTGCTCCCCGCCCTCACAACCCATAACGTGTTCCTAGCCAGCGACTACCGAGCCAGCTTCGAACGGATCTTTCGAGATCACGACTTGCCCGATGAACCGAGCTTCTACATCCACGCGCCGGCCCGCGTGGACCCCGCGGCGGCGCCCCCGGGCCGGGACACCCTGATGGCGCTGGTGCCCGTCGGCCATCTCGATCCGCGGCAGCCCCCCCTCGATGATCTGGTGGATCGGGCGCGCTCGGCCATCGAGCGACGCCTGAAACAGGAGCTGGGGATCCCGCTGGGTGCCCTCCGCGCCTTCGAGGTGGTCTACACGCCGGAGATATGGCAGCGCATGTATCATCTGGAGAAGGGGGCCGCCTTCGGCCTCAGCCATCACTTCTCGCAGATGGGCTACCTGCGGCCCGCCAACCGCCACCCGCGCTATCGCAATCTGTACTTCGTCGGGGCGAGCACCCATCCGGGGACCGGCCTGCCGATGGTGTTGATCTCCGCCCGCCTGGTGGTGGAGCGGTTGATGGCCGAACACGCGATCGCCCTGCCGCGCCAGTGGCCCGTGCCTCCCATTGCCCAGGCCCCCACCTTCGAGGGGGCGTAGCGGACATCGGTATCCGGCCACTCATTGGGGGAATCCCTTGCCGATGGAGAGCGAGGATCGGCTTCCGGTTTACACCCTGAAAGCGGTGATCCGCGAGACCGGGATCCGGCCCGACACGTTGCGGGCGTGGGAGCGCCGGTATGGATTGCCGCGCCCCCGTCGCACCTCGGGCGGTCATCGCCTGTACTCCCGGCGAGATGTCGAGATGATCCGCTGGCTGCTGGCGCGCCAGGCGGAGGGCATGCGGATCGGCCGCGCCATCGCGCTGTGGAAGGCCCTGGAGGCGGAGGGTCGCGATCCCCTGGGGGAGCCCGTCAGCGGGGCGCGGGAACCGATGACCCTGGAGGTGATGCGCCGGGCATGGGTGGAGGCAGCGCTGCGCTTCGATGAGGAGGAGGCGGAACGGATCTGGACCGAGGCCGTCGCGCTGTATCCCCCCGAGCGCGTCTGCCGCGCCCTGCTGGAGGAGGGTCTGGCGGAGATCGGCGCGCGCTGGTATGCCGGGGAGGCGACGGCGCAGCAGGAGCATTTCGCCTCGACGCTGGCCCTCCGGCGCCTGAACGCCCTGGTCGCCGCTGCCCCACCTCCCACCCGGCCGGAGCGCATCCTCCTCGGCTGTCCGCCGGAGGAGACCCATACCCTTCCGCTGCTGATGCTGGCCCTGGTGTTGCGCCGGCGCGGATGGGACGTGAAGGATCTGGGGGCGGATGTCCCGCTGCTCCAGCTGGAACATGGGCTGGAGTTGATGCGCCCGCACCTCGTCATCATGACCGCCCAGCTGCTCTACACCGCCGCCACCCTCGCCGACGCCGCGCTTCGGGTTCGAGGGCGGGGGATCCGGTTCGCCTTCGGCGGGGGGATCTTCCACCGCTACCCCGAGGCCCGGCGGTTCATCGCCGGTGCCTATCTAGGGGAGCGATGGGAGGAGATCCCTCAGCGGGTGGAGGAGATCCTGTCCGATCCCCATCCAGGGCTGTCGGGATCCTTACCTCCCGAGTACGCTGGAGCCTTGACTCGTTATCGCCTGCTTCGCCCGATGATGGAGGCGCGGCTGGCGGCACGGGCGGGTGAGGCCGTTCGGGCGGTGGCCGCTTTGGATCTCGGGTTGGTAGAGCCGGGGAGGATCCTGGAGGCGGCGTTGCGCCTGGGGGAGATCGCCCTGGCGCGGCAAGAACTGCGGTGGCTGGCTGGGCTCTTCCAAAACCACCACGCCCCGCTCGAGGCGTTGCGTGTGGTCATGCGCGGCTACGCCGAGGCGATCCGGGAGTTGGCCCCGGATGATCCGGTGTTGCTTCGCCTCGCTGCGACGCTGGAGGAAGAAGCGGAAGCATGAAATATCGACACGAGGTGGTGGTGCATGCCCCGCTGGAGCGGGTGGCCGCATGGCATCGGGACCCCGAGGCGCTGGCCCGCCTGACCCCGCCAGGGATACGCCTGCACTGGGAGTTGCGCGAGCCGCTGGCGGAGGGATCCCGCCTCCGCTTCGCCATCGAGATCGGCCCTTTGCGCATCCGGTGGACGGCGCGGCACCGGGAGGTCTCGGAGTTTGGGTTCACGGATGATCAGGAGGAAGGCCCGTTCCGGCGATGGACCCATCGGCATCGGTTCGAAGCACGAGGGCCGGATCGGACGGCGGTGGTGGATGAGATCGAGGCCGAATGGCCGCGCAGCCCACGACGCTGGGTGGTAGCAACGATGCTGTGGTTGGGGCTCCCCTTCCTGTTCGCCTACCGGGGATGGGTGCTCCGGCGCTGTCTGGAGGAGCGAGGATGAGGGCGGTGGTTGTGGTGGGGGCGGGGATCGGGGGCCTCACCCTCGGGGCCCTGCTGGCCCAAGCGGGGGAGGAAGTGATCGTCTTAGAGGCCCACGCGGCGCCCGGGGGATGCGCGGCGACGTTCTTCCACCGCGGCTTCCGTTTCGACGCCGGAGCCACCCTGGCTGCCGGCTTCGCCCCTGGGATGCCGCTGGAGCAGCTGGGCGAGCGCCTCGGAGTGGATTGGGACGTCCGGCTGGAGCCGGTCGCGATGCAGGTACATCTGCCCGATGGGACTTCGATCCTGCGCTGGGCTGATCGGGAGCGCTGGCGGGAGGAGCGGGTGGCCCGCTTCGGACGGGCGGCGGAAGGGTTCTGGGCCTGGCAGGAGCGAACGGCACGGGCGATGTGGGCCATCGCCCGGCAACGCCCCCCCTGGCCGCCCCAAGACGTGGGGGAGGGGTGGCGCTTGCTCCGGACGGTGTGGGGATGGGTGTGGGAGGATATCGGCCGGCTGGAGGCGGCCCCCGCCGCCTTCCGATCCCTCGCCGATTTCGTGCCTTCCCATCCGCCGGCGCTTCGCCTGTTTCTGGACGGCCAGTTGCTGATCAGCGCCCAGGCACGGTCGGATCGTGTGAATGCCCTGTACGGGGCCGCGGCTCTGGATCTTCCCCACATCGGGGTGGGGACGGTGCGGGGCGGCATTGGCGGGCTGGCGTGGCGGTTGGCCGAGGCGGTGCGCCGGCTGGGCGGTGAGGTGCACTATCGCCAGGAGGTGACGCGGGTTCGCCCGCTCCCATCTGGGAGGATTCGGGTGGAGACCGCCTCAGGACAGGTGTGGGAAGCGGCCCAGGTGGCCTTCAACCTCCCGCCCGGGGATGTCGCCCGGCTGCTGGGCGAGGCTGCGCCGCGGGCGCTCCGTCGCGCCCCCCTCGCTCCGCCTGACGGATGGGGCGCCTTCGTGGTGTATGCCGGCGTCCGCGACACCGTGATCCCCCCGGATCTGCCGCTGCACCATCAGATCCTGGATGGGCAGGGATGGGGGGAGGGGCATTCTGCCTTTCTCTCGATCAGCCCGGCGTGGGATCCGGAGCGTGCCCCACCGGGGTGTCGGGCGCTGACCATCAGCACCCACACCGCCCTCGCCCCGTGGTGGGAGGCACGGGCGCGGGACCCGGGCGAATACGCGGCGCGAAAGGCGGCCTATGTGGATCGTTTGCTCACGCTGTGCGAGCGGATCCTTCCAGGTCTGCGGGCATCCCTGATTGAGGTTGAGGCGGGCACGCCGGTGACCTTCCACCGGTTCACCCGTCGATCGTTAGGGTGGGTGGGCGGCTTTCCCCAGACCCGCCTGGGGCGCGGCTGGAGGGCCCGGCTGGGAGACCGCCTCTGGCTGGTGGGGGACAGCATCTTCCCCGGCCAGTCCATCCCGGCCGTGGTCTTGGGGGCGTGGCGGGTCGCTGAAGCGATTCGCGAGGCCTGCGCTCGCTCCCACGCCGGGTATTTCGTGCCCGGCCGCTGGCCGCAAGCGGAAAGCGCATGAGCTATCGGGCGTAGGTTTCCGCCCCATCTTGAAGCGGAGGCACCCTCTGATGAGTGCGTTCCAGGTGCTGGAGACTTTCTACCGCGACTTCCTTGCTGTCTATCCTCCCCAAGGGGAGGACGTGCTGCAGCATCTTCCCTCGGACGCGTGGCGGAGCGTCTCGTTCCGCTACATC
>JBEPYX010000113.1:3834-5941 GCA_041641155.1 Thermoflexus sp. | reverse complement strand
TGGCGAGCCAGAACCCCGCCAGGGCGATCAGAACCAAGGCCCAGACCCCCCATCCGACCCAGCCCGCCCGCCGGAGGAGCAGGAAGACCCCTAGCCCCAACAACAAGGAGCCGCCGGCGACCAGGAACGAGTGTCGATTGATCCACTCTATGGGCCCCATTGTGCCCTCCTGGAAACTGTGCCCCGGCCCTACCGCACGGTGATCCGACGACGGACCAGGGTATACCATTCGGTGATCCCCTCGAAGCGATCATCCGGCGTGTTCAACAGCCCCCCCAACTGGATCCCAGAGATCTGCTCGTCCACGGCGAAGGTGTAGACTGGGTAGAACAGGAGGATGGCGGGGACCTTCTCCTGGAACAGCTCTTGAAAGCGCCAGTAAAGCTCCCGGCGGCGGGTAATGTCGGAGGTCCGGCGGGCCTCCTCGATCGCCTCGCTGATATCCCGATCCCGGAACCCCCCGTAGTTCTGGCCGGACTCGATCTGGGTCTCATGCCAGAAGGGATACGGATCGGGATCCCCAGGCGCCATGATCTCGACCAGCGCGGCGTCGAACCGTCGGGGGGCCAGCACCTGCTCGACCAGATCCCCGTGGATGAGTTCCACATCGGCGGCGACTCCGATCGCCCGCCACTGCCGGGCGATCTCCTGGGCGATCAGCTCGTGGAACCCGTCGGCGCTGGCGGCCAGCCGGAACCGCAGCGTCAGGTCGCCCTTCTGCCGCACGCTTTCCCCCGGCGGGATCACCCAGCCCCGCGCCTCCAGGAGGGACCGAGCCCGCTCCGGGTCGTAGGGGACGGGTGGAAGCTGCGGATGGCGGGCCCAGTTCCCGGGCGGGATCGGGCTGTCGGCGATCACCCCCTGGCCCGCGAGGAACTGGTCGATCAGGCGCTGGCGGTCCAGGGCCAGCCAAAGAGCCTCCCGCACCTCCCGTTCCCGGAAGAGGGGGGAGGCGTGGTTGAGCAGGACCGCCTGATAGCTGGCGAGCACGGCGGAGAACAGGTTCAGAGTGGGCAGCAGGCGGACCTGGTCAAGATCTGTGGGGAAGATCCGGGCGATGCCCCGGACTTCCTCCGCCCGATAGGCCTGAAGGGCCGTTCGGGTGTCCGGGAAGACGCGGAACTCCACATGTTCCAACAGGGGCGGGCCTCGGAAATACAAGGGGTTCGCGGAGAGGACCACGCGCTGGATCCGGCCCTCCTCCATGTGCACGGCTTCCACTCGATAAGGGCCCGTGCCGATGGGGTTCAAGTTGAAGGGATGGGCCCGCAGCTGGGCCGGCGGGACATCGCGCAGAAGATGGGCGGGCAGGATCCCGAAGGTCAGGAGATCCGGGAAAAGGGCGAGGGGCTCCGGCAGTTCGAACTGCACCGTCAGGCTGTTCACCGGGACGACTTGGACGGACTGCCAGAGGCGCGCCCGCTCCGGGGAGCCCGACACGTCCGGTGATTGCAACAGGCGCACCGTCCACACGACATCGTCCGCCGTCAACGGGGCCCCGTCGTGCCAGCGGACGTTCGGGCGCAGATAGAACGTGTAGCGCCGACCGTCCTCGGAAACTTCCCAACGCTGGGCCAGATCCCCGGTCGGCAACCCCCGGGCATCCCGCCGGACCAGGCCGTTGAAGATCAGACGGGTGATGTCTGCCTCGGGATCCCCCGGATGGACCTGGAGAGGGTTCAGGGTGGCGATGGGGCCTACGATGGCCTCGGTGTAGCGTCCACCGCGTGCGGGGACCGTTTCCACGCCGGCCCGCAAGGCTAACGAGGCCATCAGAGCCCCGAGGCTGCCCGCCATGAGGATCAGGAGGACCAATGGGAGGTAGAGCCCGCGCGCCAGGGTCGAGGAACGGGGACGGGAGGTCATCGTCTGCGCTCCGGATCCCGAACCGTCAGCCGATGGGCGTCCCAGTCACGATCACGTTGACCACGGCCAGCACGAGGAAGAGGACAGCCAGGAAGATAGTGAGGTTGAAGACGGTGCGCTCCAGCCCCCGCCGCTTCCGGGGCACCCCGACGTCTCCCAACCCGAAGACCCCCCCCAACTGGGAGGACCCTGCTTGAAGCAGGATGATGGCGATCAGCGCGATCGCCAATAGGATCTGCGC
>JBEPYX010000113.1:0-3824 GCA_041641155.1 Thermoflexus sp. | reverse complement strand
GGACATCCCCAGGGGGGTACGGCGATCCCCTCTGGGGACGACCCCGGAATAAGCGCTCGTGATTGTTCACGAGCACAATAAATAATTATAACGCGATCTCTTGATCATTGGGGATACACGGAGGGCGCGCGCATCGTTGCCCGTACCCCCTAGGCGCAATCCCCCCTGCACCCCTACGCCTCCCAGGCTGAGCGGGACGTTTATGGAATTCTAATGTGGTCCATGTAAAATCGATCACGGCCTCCAGATAGAAGCAGGCAACGTCTCTGGCGTTTCGCCCGGGATCTGTGAGTCCCCCGCCTGCCGCTCCGCAGCTGAACAGGTCACCTACCCAAGCCAGCTGAGGGATCTCTCATCCGCTCGGCAGAGTCGAGAATTTGGGTTTTCCCGAGCGGCGATGGCCCTATTGGTCCGCTGCATCTCGGCGGCTGAGCCCTCCAGGTCGGCTGGCCATTGTTTCTTCCATTCGTCTCATCGGACATCCCCATCGAAGCGGGAGGGAGATGCGATGCGGACGCCGCAACGACGCTCCGATACGCGGAATGTCCACCTCTTCCTGATCGCGCTGGCCCTACACGGGTTGAGCAGCGCGATCTATGGCCTCTGGTTTAACCTGCATCTCTTGGAGCTGGGATACTCCAGGGAACTCCTCGGGCTTTTGAACGCCTTGCCTTCTGCCATGGCCCTGGGGATCGGCCTTCCGGCGGGATGGTGGGTGCATCGGATCGGGCATCGGATGGGGATGATCCTGGGCGGCCTCATGATGGCGATGGGGACGGTAGGGGTTGGCCTGGGGATCTCTCCCCTCGGGGTTGGGTTGGGGGTCGGGCTCATCGGGGCCGGCTACAACCTGTTCTTCATCGCCTACGCGCCGTTCCTGATGGAGAGCGTACCCAAGGCGGAGCGCACCCGCATGTTTGCCCTCTCCTCGGCGATCCTGTTCTGGGCCGGCTTCGTGGGGGAGCTGATCGGCGGGGCCCTGCCCGACCTTTTCCGGCGGCTGCTGTCGGTCGGCCCCACGGCCTACGCCGGTCCGATCCTGCTGACGGCTGGCCTGGACGCCCTAGGGGTGCTCCCCTTGCTCGGAATCCGGGAGCACGCCTCCCCGCCCCGGGCCGATCCGCAGGGGACCCGCCTGGGGATGGAGATCTTCCGGGGCCGGATCGTGCAAATGGCCGTCCCCCACTTCCTGATCGGGATGGGCGCGGCCATGAGCGTTCCCTTCTTCAACGTTTATTTCCACGAGCGCTATGGGCTTCCCGATGAGACCCTGGGCGTTCTGTTCGCCCTGACCTCGGTGTGCACAGGCTTGGCGACCCTATGGGCGCCTGCCCTGGCCCGCTGGATCGGCCGGATCCCGGCGGTGGTCTTGACCCAGGGGCTTTCGGTCGGGTTCCTCGTGGGGATGGCCCTCACAGATCACGCGCTCTGGGCGGCGTTGGCCATGGTGATGCGGGGGGCGTTGATGAACATGGCGTCCCCGCTCTACGTGGAGTTCTGTATGGAGCAGGCTCCTGCAACTGCACACGCGGCGGTGAGCGGTGTTCTGAATATGGCGTGGGAGGCGGGATGGATGATCGGAGCAGCTCTCTCCGGTGGGTTGCAGCCGCGCTACGGGCTGGCTTCCATGTTCCTGGCCACCGCGGCGCTTTATGGGATGGGCACGATCTATCAATATATTGCCTTCGCTGTCCGCGATCGCGCCCCTGCGGCCCCGACCGCCCGGTCCCTCCGCTGGCCGGCCTCCTCCGAGGGAATGGCCTCGGGTGCTTGAGGCGATCCCTCGCCTGGGCTATCGATCCGCGGAATTGTAGCGGACGTGCTGGGGATTGATTTAAAATGGGTAAAGAGTGTGGGGCGGTGGGTCGTTTCCCATCCGGGATGGGGTCAGGCATCCGAGGTGTTGCGCCCCCGGCGAGGAGTGGCGCGGATGGATGGAGGGGCCTGGGGCGGGGAGGCCGGGATGGTGGTGGATCAGTTCGGACGACGAATCCATTATCTGCGCATCTCGTTGACCGATCGCTGCAACCTCCGCTGCGTCTACTGCATGCCGGAGCACATGGTCTTCCTCCCCCGTGAGGAGCTCCTCACAGACGATGAATGGATCCGCCTGGCCCGCATCTTCGCTGAGCTGGGCTTCGATAAGATCCGCCTCACCGGCGGCGAGCCCACCGTTCGCCCGAACCTGGTGGAGCTGGTGGCCCGCATGGCCGCCCTCCCCGGGATCCGGGAGATCTCCATGACCACCAACGGCATGCGCCTGAAGGTCCTCGCCGAGCCCCTGGCCCGCGCAGGCCTCAAGCGGGTCAACGTCAGCCTGGATACCCTGGACCCAGAGAAGTTCCGCCGCATCACCCGTTGGGGCCGGCTGGAGGAGGTGTGGGAGGGGATCCTGGCCGCCGAGGCCGCAGGGCTCACTCCCATCAAGCTGAACGCGGTGGTGGTGCGGGGCTACAACGATCGCGACATCGTGAGCCTCGCTGCCCTCACCCTCTCCCGCCCCTGGCAGGTCCGGTTCATCGAGGTGATGCCCTTCGCCGACGTCGCCCCCTTCGCCCAGCAGGTCATCGTCCCCACGTCGGAGATGATCCGTATCCTGGAAGGGGAGTTCGGGCCGCTGGAGCCGCTGAACGACGGCCGCCTGGACGGGGAGGCCCGGGTCTACCGCATCCGAGGAGCCGTTGGGACGGTGGGGTTCATCAGCCCGGTCAGCGATCCCTTCTGCGCCCAATGCAACCGGGTCCGCCTCACCGCGGAGGGGCGGCTCCGCCTGTGCCTGTTGCGGGACGATGAAGCGGATCTGCGGGAGCCCCTGCGCCGGGGGGCGAGCGACGAAGAGCTCAAGGCGCAGATCCGCGCCGCCATCTGGCGCAAGCCATGGGGCCACGGCCTCCCCGAGGGCGTCATCCCGATGGCCCGGGTGATGAGCCAGATCGGGGGATAAGCGGAGCCGTCCTCTACGGCCGGACTTCCACCACTGCCACCGGCTGCCACGCCGGCGCGAGGCCCTCCTCTTCTTCCCCCAGTGTGATCTCCAGCGGATACCGGCCGGGCGTGCATGGCATCGGCAGGCGATGGCGCGTCCGCCAGCGCTCCCCCGGCCCCCACGCCATCGCGGGCTGGGCGGGGTTCCATGGCCCGGCCCATCGGACATCCCCGATCCGAAGGCGGATACGGGTGGACGGGGGATGCCCATCCACCCGCCACCAGAGGGCCAGGGTGAGGGGCTGGCACGCCCGGGGCTCGCCTTCTCGGTCCACGTGGGTCAGGGCCAGCCCGGGCCATTGCCCTCGCGGTGGCTCCTCCCATCGCGGATCGCGGTAGGGCTGCTGGGGTGGGGCCAGGTTCACCGGGTTCAGGAGCGCGTCCAGCCAGACCGAAGTCCCCCGATACACCACCAGGCGAGGCCGATACCAACCCGGCGGGGTGCCAACTTGGGCTTCGACGGCGTAGCGGGTGAGGATGACCCGGGGCCATGGCCATCGGCCGGTATCCCACGTCTCGCCCCCCAGGAGGCCGTCCCATTGCCCCCAGAGGGCGCCGTCCTCCCCCTCCAAGCGCAGCGACACCTTCAACCCGGCCGGGAGGGGCCCTGTGGTCTGCCATCCCGCGATCACCGGGAGCGGGCGGTCGGCCGGGAGCGTCCCCCCCGGAAGGCCGTAGCCGAGCCAGATCAGGTTGGAGCCGATGGGCTGGCCCGCATGGCCGAAGAGGGCAGCGGGGTCTTCGGGCAGCGGGCGGAACGCCGCCCAGAGGAAATGGCGGATCCGGATCCCACCGGGGAAGGAGAAGCTTTCGACCTCATCTCCCAGCCAATCCAGGGC
>JBEPYX010000112.1:0-5957 GCA_041641155.1 Thermoflexus sp. | reverse complement strand
CGCCTCGAGCGAGCGGAGCAGGACCTGGCCTCGCGGCGTGTCGATCAGGACCGCTTGCTTCACCAGCTCCAGGGGCAATCCCGACGCCTGGAGGAGGTCGGGCGGACCCTCGAGGAGGTGCGGTCCCGCCTCGCCTATCTCGAGGACCAGGCGCGGCAGACGGTCAAGCGGATGGCAGACCTGGAGCAGCGGGAGGTGAATCACCATCGGCGGATCGAGGAGCTGGCCCAGCGATTTCCGCCCCTCGAGGAGGAACTGCGCAAGCAACCCCGCCGCTTCGAGCCCATTGAGGCCCGTCTGGAGGAACTGGGGGCCCAGGTGGAGGCCCTGCGCCTGGCCGACCTGCAACACGGCCAGGCCGTCCGCCGCCTGGAGCAACATGTAGAGGAGCGATTGGCCCGCATCGAGGATTACCATGCCGCCCTGCATCAGCTGCAGGACCTGGCCCGGGAGGGCCGGCAGGCCCTGGAGGAGATCCGGACGTTGCGGGAGGGCTGGGAACATCGCTTGAAGGAGATGGGGGAGCTGTTGCGGCTGGGCGAGGCCCGGCTGAAGCAGGAATGGGACATGTGGCAGGCGGGCCAGGAGCGGCGCTGGCATCAGCTCAACCTGTTGCACGAGGAGCGCTGGTCGGAGCATACGCGAGCGCATCGGGAGCTGGAAGGGCGGTTGGAACTCCTGGAGCGCCAGGGGCCGCGCATCGAGCAGATCCTTCGCGGCATCCTAGAGGAACAGGAGGAATGGGCCCGCCATCTGCGAGATGGGGCCCATGCGTGGACCCAGAGCCGCGAGCAGCGGACCCATCGCCTCAAACAGATCCTGAAGGAGACCCTGGGCGGGGGCGCCGGATCGTAAGGAGACCTCGCGCGGGCGGCCGAAGGATCGATCGGGTGTCCCCTACCGGATGCGCGCGAGAGGGAACCTGGAATGCCAGTGATCGCAACGGCCGGCCACGTGGACCACGGGAAATCCGCCTTGGTGGAGGCGCTGACGGGTATCCACCCGGACCGCCTGAAGGAAGAGCGGATCCGGGAGATGACGATCGACCTGGGCTTCGCCTGGCTGAACCTACCGGGAGGGGAGACCGTGGGGATTGTGGATGTGCCCGGCCATCTGGATTTCATCGAGAACATGCTGGCCGGGGTGGGGGGGATCGACGCCGCCCTCCTGGTGGTCGCCGCCGACGAGGGCGTGATGCCCCAGACCCGGGAGCATTTCGCCATCCTCACCCTGCTGGAGGTCTGCAGCGGCGTGGTCGCCCTGAGCAAGGTGGACCTGGTGGACCCCGAGTGGCTCGCCGTGGTGGAGGAGGATGTGCGCTCGATGCTCCGGGGGACCTGCTGGGAGGACGCGCCGGTGATCCCAGTTTCAGCCCGGACGCGGGAGGGCTTGGAGCGGCTGGTGGACGCCCTGCAGGGCGTTCTGCAGAGCCGGCCCCCGCGCCCGGACCTCGGGCGGGCGCGCCTCTCGATCGATCGCGCCTTCACCATGACAGGCTTCGGGACGGTGGTCACGGGCACGCTGTTGGATGGCTGCCTCCAGGTCGGGGAGGAAGTGGAGATCTGGCCCTCCGGGCGCCGAGCCCGCATCCGGGGCCTGCAGTCCTACCGCCGTCGGGTGGAGCAAGCCCTTCCCGGCTCCCGCACGGCCATCAACCTCAGCGGGGTCTCCCCTGAGGACCTCCGCCGAGGGGATTGGGTGACGGCTCCCAACCGCTTCCGTCCAACCACCCTGCTGGATGTCCATTTGATCCATTGGGAAGGCTCGCCGCGCCCCCTTCCCCATTTCGCCGAGGTGAAATTTTTCCACGGGGCGGCCCAGATCATGGCCCGCGTCCGACTGCTGGACCGGGACCGTCTGGCGCCCGGCGAGTCTGGGTTCGCCCAGATCGTTCTCAGCCGCCCCACGATCGCTGCCCCGGGGGATCGCTTCATCCTCCGCTGGCCCTCGCCGTCCGTGACCCTGGGGGGCGGGGAGATCCTGGATGCCCATCCGGGTCGGCGCCACCGCCGGTCCCATCCCCACGTCCTCGCCCGACTGCGCGCCCTCCAGCGGGCGGAACCGACGGAGCGCCTGCGCGTCTGGCTCCAGGACGCGGGCCTGCTCCCCCTGACGGATGCCGCCCATCGGCTGGCGCTGCCCCCCGAGCGCGTGCGGGCGCTTCTGGATCATCTCACGGCAGACGGGGCCGCCGTCGCCTTGGGGGAGGGGATCTGGGCGGCGCCGAACTGGCAGGTGGAGGCGGTGCGGCGGCTGGTGGAGCAGGTGGAGGCGTATCACCGGGAGAACCCCCTTCGCCGAGGCATGCCCCGGGAGGAGGCTCGTAGCCGGCTGCGATGGCCCTCGGGGATCTTCGAGGCTGTGGTACGGGCGGCTATCGCCGAAGGCCTGCTGGAGGAGTCCGGCCCGCTGATCCGGCGATCTGGTTTCACCGTCCGCTTGAGCGAGGCCCAGCAACAGCGGGTGGCGGCCTGGCTGGACCGTCTCCGGGGGGACCCGTGGCATCCGCCCAGCCCGCGGGAGATCGAGGCGGGCCTGGGCCGGGACCTGTTCCAGGTCCTGCTGGACGATGGCCTCCTGGTGCGCCTGGGCGATGAGGTCGTCCTCCTGGCGGAAACGTGGCAGGAGGGCGTGACACGGATCCAGGAGTATCTCCGCGCCCATGGGACGATCTCCGCGGCCGAGGCGCGGGATCTGCTGGGGACCAACCGGAAGATCGCGGTGGCGCTGCTGGAGCAGATGGACGCTTTGGGGATCACCCGGCGGGTCGGGGATGTGCGGGTGCTGGCGTAAGGAGGCCGTCGGCGCATCCCCGCCGCGGATCACCGGCGCAGGAACCGGCGCTCGATCTCCTCGCGGCTCAGCAGGAACCACGCCGGGCGGCCGTGGGGGCATGTGGAAGGGGACCACGTCTCCTGCAGGGCGTCCAGGAGGGCTTGCATCTCCTCAAGGGAGAGCCCATCGCCAGCCTTGACGGCCGCCGTGCAGGCCAGGCGCATCGCGATCCGCTCCCGCGGATCCCCGCCTCCCCGCCGGAGCGCAGCCGCCTCCTCCAGAACGGCGTTGAGCAGGGCGCTCACCGGTTGCCCGGCCAGCGGGGCGGGGATCGCGCG
Organism: Thermoflexus sp.; assembly: GCA_041641155.1. Taxonomy (GTDB): domain Bacteria; phylum Chloroflexota; class Anaerolineae; order Thermoflexales; family Thermoflexaceae; genus Thermoflexus. The sequence continues at coordinate 2,844 of JBEPYX010000112.1, read as the reverse complement.
GACCACAAAAGTGTTCCCCCCGAAGGGCTCGATGTCGAAGCCGAGGCTGCGCAGGGTCTCCAGCTCGGCCTCCAGGCGCTCCGCCTCGCGGGCGGAGAGCGGGAGGACCACAGGGGAGGGGAAGGAGACGGAGGCGCCCCCGGCCCACAGTCGCTCAAACAGCACCTGCTCATGGGCGGCGTGTTGATCCACGACGATCAGCCCCTCATCGCTCTGGGCCAGGATGTAGCTCTGGAGCAGTTGCCCCAACGCCCGCCAGCGGGAGGGCCGGCCGTATTCCGCGGAGGGCTCCGCCAGGGATCGGGCCGGCGGTGGCGCCGCCTCCAACGGCCACGCCATGGCCACCTCCTCCGAGCGGGGGAACCCGGCCAGCGCGGCTTCCACCGCCTGACTGACCCCCCAATACACGGAGCGCTCCTGGGAGAATCGCACCTCCGCCTTCTGCGGGTGAACGTTGACGTCCACGAAGGCGGGCGGCAGCTCGATGTGGAGGATCGCCAGGGGGTAGCGCCCGGCGGGCAGCCGACCGGCATAGGGCCGCTCCAGGGCCACCGCCAGCAGGCCGCTGCGCACTGGTCGCCCGTTCACATAGAAATGCTGGAAGGACCGGGAGGCGCGCCCCAGGGTCGGCCGGGAGATCAGACCGTGGATGCGGAGGTCCGCTGCCTCCCAGGACACCGGGATCAGCTCGTCCGCCACCTCCCGCCCCCAGATCTGCGCCGCCCGCTCCAGAGGGGTTCCCGGAGGGGCGATCAGGGCCTCCCGCCCATCGATCACCAGACGGAAGGCCACACGGGGATATCCCAGCGCGTAACGGCCGACCGTCTCTCGCACCCGCTCCGCCTCCCGCAGGGGGGATTTCAAGAAGCGACGCCGCGCGGGAGTGTTGTAGAACAAATCCCGCACCGTGACCGCGGTCCCCACCGGGCTCGCGGCAGGCTGCACGGTGAGCCGTCCTTCTTCCGCGATCAGCCGGGTGCCCTCGGTCTCCCCGGCCGTGCGGGTGAGGATCTCCACCCGGGCCACGGCGGCGATGCTGGGGAGCGCCTCTCCCCGGAAGCCCAGCGTGCGCACGCGGCTCAGGTCCTCCGCCGTGCGGATCTTGCTGGTGGCGAAGCGGGCCAGGGCCAGCGGCGCCTGATCGCGGGGGATGCCGCTCCCGTTGTCGGCCACGCGGATCCACGCGAAGCCACCTTCCTGGATCTCGATCTGGATCGCGGTGGCCCCGGCGTCCAGGGCGTTCTCGATCAACTCCTTCACCACCGAGGCCGGCCGTTCGATCACTTCCCCCGCTGCAATCCGGGCGGCCACCTCAGGGCTCAGCACCCGGATCTCGGGGCGCTCAGGGGAATCCATAGGCACCGCACCTCAGACGACAGGCTGGATCCTCATGCCTCCTCCCGCGCTCCGAGCCCGGACACCAGATAAAGCGGCATCCGTAGGAAGGCTGGGGCCTCCGTCCATGGCCGCACCGGCAACAGGCCGCGGATCGCTTCGCAGAACGAAGGGGTGAGCAGGATCTCGCCGGCCGGGGCGAGGCCGGCCAGGCGCCGGGCGGTCTCCACCGGCTCGCCGATGGGCGAGTAGTGGCTGTAGCCGGCCCCTCCCCACAGTCCGACGAAGGCGAGCCCGCGGTGGAGGACGAAGCGCGGGGTGAAGCGCAGGGGTGGGGGGAGCTCAAGATGCAACCGTCGGATCCGCTCCCGCAGGACCAGGGCGGCCCGCAGCGCCCGCAATCCGTGATCGTCGTAGGGGATGGGGGCGTTGAACCACGCCAGGGTCACGCCGTCTGCCATTGGGGAGGGCATCCCTCCTTCCGCCTGGACGCCCTCATAGAAGAGGTTCAGGTGGCGGTTCACGGCCTGATGCAGCGTCCCCGCGGGAAGGCCCCCGTTCCGCGCGGCCTCCTGGATCCGCTCCCGGAGCCCGCTCCACGCCGCTGCCAGGACGCTGAGGGGGCGCATCCGGGCCGGGCCTATGATCTCGTGGGGCGCCTTCTGCAGGGTCTGCAGGATGGGGGAGGGGATGAACGATCGCAGGAGGCTCCACCATCGAAGATGATGGGTCTTCAGGGAAGCGATCCGCCGCCCCAGGCGCAGCTGCGTGTGGAGCCGCGCCAGGATCTCGCGGGGATCATAGGGTTTGGTGACGTAGTCCTCCGCGCCGGCCCGCAACCCTTCCACCAGCTGTCCGATGGCCGCTCGCCCGGTGAGGATCAACACGGGGATGTCCCGGAGCCTCGCGTCCGCCTTGATGGCCCGGCATACCGTCAGCCCGTCCGCGTCGGGCAGGCCCAGGTCGAGGACCACCACGTCGGGGCGCCAGGATCGAAGCCGGCTCCAGCCCTGACGAGCGGTGGCGGCGACGGCGACCTCGAACCCGTTCCAGACCAGCAGGTCGTGGAGCGCCTTCGCTTCGCTAGGGTTGTCCTCGATGATCAACACGCGAGGCGGGCGCCCGCCGCCCTCCCCAAGCGGTCCGGTAGCCATCCTGATTCTCCTTCCACCCCCGTCGGGTTCGCACCGAATTGGGAAGAGGGGGCACCTTCTCCAAGTGTATACTGAAAGGCAGCGCCGTTGTGGAAAAGGCTCGTCGCCCGATGAAGGGATGAATGGGCGATTACCTCGGCGGCCCCACCCGCTCAAGACAGCCCAAGGGGAGGCGGCTGGATGGAGGACCTGACGCCGATCCGGCGCCAGTATCTGGAGCTCAAGCGTCAATATCCCGACGCCATCCTGTTCTTCCGGCTGGGCGATTTCTATGAGACCTTCGACGAAGACGCGGAGGTCGTCGCCCGAGAGCTGGACTTGATCCTCACCTCCCGACCGGTGGGGAAAGGACAGC
>JBEPYX010000111.1:0-5986 GCA_041641155.1 Thermoflexus sp. | reverse complement strand
GTTCATCAGGAGGATCCGATGTCCCGATCGCTGAAGGCCCATCTGTCCCCCGTCTGGCTCCGCATCTTCGATCTCGAGGTCACCCACGGGGCCGGCGTCTACCTCTACGCGGCCGATGGCCAGCGCTACCTGGACTTCACCAGCGGGATCGGGGTGACCAACACCGGCCACTGCCATCCCAAAGTCGTGGCGGCCATCCAGGAGCAAGCGACCCGCCTCCTCCACGGCCAGGCCAACATCGTCTACCACCGCCCGATGCTGGAGCTGGTGGAGGAGCTCCTCACCGTCGTCCCGCCCCCGCTGGACACGTTCTTCTTCGCCAACAGCGGCGCGGAGGCGGTGGAGGCAGCGATCAAGCTGGCCCGTTACGCCACCGGCCGGCCGAACGTCATCGTCTTCCAGGGCAGCTTCCACGGGCGAACCCACATGGCGATGGCCCTGACCACCAGCAAGACGATCTACCGGGCGGGCTACCAGCCGCTTCCGGCCGGGGTTCACGTCGCCCCTTATCCCTACGCGTATCGGTATGGGTGGGATGAGGAGACCACCCTGCGCTTCTGCCTGCGGGAGCTGGACTTCCTCCTCAAATCCCAGACAGCCCCGGAGGAGACCGCGGCCATCCTCGTGGAGCCGATCCTGGGCGAGGGCGGCTATGTGGTGCCCCCGCCGGGGTTCCTCGCCGCTCTGCGGGAGCGCTGCGATCACTATGGGATCCTGCTGATCGCCGACGAGGTCCAGACCGGCTTCGGGCGGACCGGGCGTTTCTTCGCCGTGGAGCACGAGGGGGTGGTGCCGGACATCCTGATCATGGCCAAGGGGATCGCCTCGGGGCTCCCCCTCTCGGGGATCGCCGCGCGGGCGGATCTGATGGCCCGATGGAAGCCGGGCGCCCACGGTGGGACCTTCGGGGCCAACGCCTTGTCCTGCGCCGCCGCGGCGGCCACCATCCGGGTGATGAAGGAGGAACGGCTCCCCGAGAACGCGGCGGCCCGCGGGGCGGAGCTGCTCGAGGGCCTGCGCCGGCTCGCCTCCCGCTTCCCGGCCATCGGGGACGTCCGCGGGCGCGGCCTGATGGTCGGGGTGGAGTTCTCCCGGAACGGGGAGCCCGACACCCGGATGGCGAAGGCGGTCCAGGCGGCCTGCTTCCGCCGGGGGATGCTGCTGCTGACATGCGGCACCTACGACCACGTCATCCGGTGGATCCCACCCCTCATCGTGACCGCTGAACAGATCCAAGAGGGGCTGCGCATCTTCGAGGAGGCGCTGGGGGAAGCGATGGAGGCCGCCGCGTGAGGGCGAACCGCGGGGCGCTCAAGCGGCGCCCCCGGATTCGTCCATCAGCCGCCGGGCGAGGGCCAGGGCCTCCTCCCGGGTCGTGACCTCCCCGGCCGCCTGGGCTTCCCGGATCGCCTCGAGGATCCGACCGATCTGCGGCCCCTCCGGCACCCCCAGGGCCAAGAGATCCGTCCCCCGGATCAGCGGGATGGGCCGGACGAAGCGGTCGGGGGCCTCGAAGAAGGCCTGCCACAGGACCCGCGCCCGCTGCAGGCGGGGCGCCCAGATCGCCTCCGTCAGGGTGGGGCCCCAGACGGCGAGGGTGTCAGCCAGGGCGAGCAGGGCCAGATCCACCCCGCTCGCCCCGACGTCCCGGAAGAACCGGTAGATGGCCCGCGGCGTCGGCTCCCCGCGGGCCATCTGATGCGGCCGCATGTGGTGCCGGACCAGCCTCTCGACCTCCTCGATCTCGTCGTTGCTGAAGCGAAGGGCCTCGAGGCGGCGGGCGGCCCACTCGGCGCCGACCGCCTCGTGGCCGATGAAGCGCACCCGCCCGTCCGGCGCCACCGTCCGGGTCGCTGGCTTCCCGATGTCGTGGAGCAAGGCCCCCAGGAGCAACAGCGCCCGCCGGGGGTGGCCGACGGCCACCTCCTCCGCCCAACGGGCCTCCAGCCGCTCCCGCCATGGGGCCATCGCCTCCGCAACCTCCGCCCATCGCGGCGGGAGATCCCGCGCCTCGTCCTCCGCCCCGGGTTCCGTCGCGCCCCCCAGAAACCGCTCCATCGCGGCGACGACCCGGAGGGTGTGCTCGTAAACATCCCACACGTGCGGCGGGCCCTGCCCTACGCCGCGCAGGCCGGCGACCTCCGGGAGAACCCCCTCGAGGATCCCTAGGGCCTCTATGCGGCGGAGGCTGCGGACGAGCGGGGGGATGAGGAGGATCTTGACGAGCTCCTCGCGCACCCGCTCCGATGCGGCCAGGGGAAGCCCTGGGAGGGCCTCGCGGAGCGCCTGCTCGGCCTCCGGCGTCATCCGAAGCCCGAACTCCGCCTCGAAGCGGACGGCGCGGATGATCCGGACGGGATCCCGACGGAAGGCGTCGGGGGCGCAGAGGCGGAGGCGACCCGCCCGCAGATCCGCCCATCCCCCCAGGGGATCGAAGGGGAGGAACGCCTCGGCCTGCAGGAACGTTTCGAGATCCACCATCATCGCGTTGATGGTGAAATCGCGACGCCGGAGGTCCTCCTCCCACGACTCCCCATCCCGCCGGGTGAGGTCCACATACCACCGATGCCCCTCCGGGCTCCGCACCACCACGCGACCGTATTCCCGGCGGGCGTCCAGGATGTAGAAGAACCCCCCCACCCGATCGGCCAGGGCGCGGGCCAGCGACAGCGCCGGGCCGACCACCACGACGTCAAAGTCGTTGGGCTCCCGGCCGAGCAGGCGATCCCGCACCGCCCCCCCGACCAGCCGGGCCTCATAGCCCCCCGCCTCCAATAGGCGCTTCAGCTGCGCTAGCACCGCCCGGGACATCCCACCCTCCCCGGCCGTCGGATCGCGCCGCACGGGGATATCCCCCGCAGCGCCCCGCTGTTCCTAATGATAAACGAAGGCCCAGCGCAACTTTTTCCTCTGGGGGAATCGTCTCTGGGCGCGGACGGCTGGCCGATCCACGGCCCGCGCCCGGGATCCCTCACCCCGCTGGCTATCATCTATATGAGCTGTCGTCCTATGTCATCCACCCCATGCCCAGGCCGACCGGAAGACCGGAGGCTCCCACCCATGGAAGCCGCCCACGACCCCAACGGATCCTGCCGGCGCGGGGATCTTCCCCCCATCGCCCCCGCGCGCGGCGTGGGGAGGCGGTCCCGCGTCCGCCGCCTGATCCTCGCCGCGGCCCTCGGCCTCGGCGGGGTCCTCCTCCTCTTCCTGCCCCACGCCCGGGAGGGATCCCGAGCGGAGGCGCCCCGCGTCTGGATCACGGCGGTGCATCCGGACGGGGTGTTCGCCGGCGAGCCCGACGAGGCGGTGCAGCTCACCGCCATCGGCCCCGGGCCGGTGGACCCTGCGGGATCGCCTGACGGGGACCGGAGGGGTGCGGTTCCCGGCGGGGTTCACGATCGACCCCGGGGCATCGATCTGGGTGGCCCACCACGCCCTTTCCTTCCCGCTGGCCTTCGGGCATCCGCCGGACGCGGCGGTCTTCACCGACGGGATCGCTACCGTGCGCCCAGTCGCCGGCGTGTGGCCAGGCTTCGCCAACAGCGGAGATGAAGTGGTGCTCCGGGATGCCCCAGGGGCCCTGGTGGACGCGGTGTTCTACGGGGCTGGCTATACGGAGACCTTAGGGTGGCACGGCCGCCTGGTTCAGGTTTACGGCATCCCCGGCGCGCGGAGCGAGGGCCGGATCCTGGTCCGCCGCGCGGATCCGGCGGCCGGTCTCCCGGTGGATACCGACACGGCCGACGACTGGGCCACCGATGCCCAGGATCCGTGGCAGGGGCGGCGGCTTCGGTTCCCGGGGTGGGCGCCGGAACGCCACGAGCGCCCCTTCCGCCTCAGCGGCACGCTCCCCATGACCCTGATCATCGCCCCCGATCACGCCTTCGAGGCGGTCGCCGCGTGGCTCGACGGCGCGCAGGCGTCCCTCATCGGGGAGATGTTCACGTTCGAGCATCCCGCGCTGGCCGATCGCCTGGCCGCGGCCGCGCGGCGGGGCGTCTCCGTCACGCTGCTCCTCGAGGGTGAGCCCCCTGGCGGGATCACCGACGACGAGCGCTATGCATGCCGGGTCCTGCGGGAGGCGGGGGGCCGCTGCCTGGTCATGCAGAACATGCCGGCCGCCGTCCCGCCCGCGATGCGCCGATACGCCTACGCCCACGCCAAGTTCCTGGTGCGGGACGGCCGGGGGGGCTGATGGGGACGGAGAACCTGAGCCCGCGGGCGATGCCGGACGACCCGAAGGGGGACGGCACGGAGGGCCAGCGGGGGGTGCTGGTGGCCTTCGAGTCGCCGGAGGCGGCCGCCTTGTTGACCGATCTGTTCCGGGCGGACACCGACCCCGCCGTTCGGGATGTGGCGGCGCTGACGGAGGACCCGCCGCCGGGGTATACGCCGCCGATCACGCGGGGCGGGACGGCCTACCCGGTTCGGTTCCCGGAGCCGATCCCGATCACGGCCAGCGACCTCGCCCTGATCGTCGGTCCGGAGGGGATGCTGAACCTGGGAGGCCGGGGCCTGGCCGCTGCTCCGGGCGGCCGGCCCGGGGGACGAGATCCTCGCTCAGCAGCTCGCGGTGCCCCCCTGGTGGGGCCCCAGCGCCGCGGATCCGGCGGCCGCGCCGACGATCTCGCCCAACCTGTATCTGGCGGCCCTGATGGGGGCCGCCGAGCGTGGGGCCGCGGTGAGGCTCCTTCTGGATCGCTTTTACGATGATCCGGCGAATCCCCGCAGCAACGCCCGCACCGTGGAGCTCATCGAGTCCCAGCGGGCGATGAGCCCGACCCTGGCCGCCGCCCTCCAGGCGCGGACCGGCAACCCGGGCGGGCGGGGGCTCCACAACAAGATGACCCTCCTCCGCGTCGGGGGCGCGCCGTATATCCTCCTCAGTTCGGCCAACGGCACCGAGACCTCGCACAAACTCAACCGGGAGCTGGCGCTGATCTTCCGGTCGGAGGAGGGGTTCGCCGTCCTCCGCGAGCTGTTCCGGTTCGACTGGGAGCTCGCGCAGCCCAAGCTCTTCCTGCCGATCGTCCTCCGGGACCACCGGCCGCCGCATCTGCTGATCAGCGAGGTCTTGGTCAACGCCTTGGGGACGGACCCCAACGAGGAGTGGGTGGAGATCTACAACCGTTCCGTGGCGCATGGTCATCTGTTTCCCCTCGGCGGGTGACCCAGATGACCGGCCACTTCCTGCTTCAACGATCCGTGGCTCGTAGAGTACGGGCGAGGCGCCGCCTCGCCCCTAGTCAGGACCGTTCCGCCGCCAGAGGGATCTCCCCAGGCGTCCCTTCCCGGGAAACTCCCGGCAGGGCCGTTGAGGGCGGCCAACCCGTACCGCGCGAGGTTCTTCGCCGCATTCCGGTCCCGGTCCCGCGTCACCCCGCACGCCGCGGGGCGGAGGTCCCACCGTACCGCCACGCGAACACCGCCGGGTGAATGGGAAATCCCGCGGCGCCACGATGAGCCGGCTGCCATACCACCCGCCCTTGTACGCCAGCATCCGCCGGAAAGCGCCCCACCCCGCATCGGCCACCGACCGGGCCAGCCTCCCCCGCCCCAGACCTCGCACGTTCAGATCCTCCACCCCGATGACCGGCTTGGTTTTCGCCAGCCCCGTGGTGACCCGATGGAGAAAATCCCGGCGGATGTTCCGCACCCGGCGGCCCAGCCGGGCCAGGCGCCGGGAGGCCTGGGCCTGGTTCCGCGACCCTTTGCGCTTCCGGGAAAGCGGCTTCGACCGGCGGCGCAGAAGCCGCAGCGCCCGCGCCAGCGGCGTGGGCGCCTCCACCCGAGAACCGTCCGACAGCACCCGGAACGACCGCAGGCCCAGGTCCACGCCCACCGGTTCCCCAGCCCGGAGCGGGGGATCGGGCCGCTCAACGTCACAGGTGAGGCTCACATACCAGCGGTCGGCCTCTCGAGCGATGGTGGCCGAGAGGATGCGGACCTTCCCTTCGGAAAGCAGATGAAGGAGCTGGTCAGTCCG